>JAFXGB010000184.1 GCA_017520235.1 Muribaculaceae bacterium
CACGTGCATGTGTACCGACTGTGGGTAGCGTGGCGGGCTCTTATGGCTCTTTTATAGCTTGTACACAACGCACTCCGGGTAAAAATAAAGTTTTGTTTATCGATCCCGGTTTCCCCATTCAGAAATCTCAATTGCGCATTATAGGTGCTGAGTGGAAAGAATTTGATATATATAATTATCGTGGTGCGGCATTGCGTGAGAAGCTTGAAGGCATGTTGGTTGATGGCGATGTTGCAGCAATCGTGTATTCCAACCCCAATAACCCGGCTTGGATATGCCTTGAAGATGAGGAGTTGGCAATAATTGGCGAGTTGGCAACAAAATATGATGTTATAGTGATGGAAGATTTGGCTTATTTCTGCATGGATTTTCGTCATGATATGGGACATCCGTTTGAGCCTCCTTATCCTCCCACAGTAGCACGTTATACCGACAATTATATTATAATGCTATCATCGTCAAAGATTTTCAGCTATGCTGGTCAACGCATGGCATTGACATGTATCAGCGACAAGTTGTATGACCGCCATTTCCCTGCATTGGCACAGCGATATAATGATGCTGGAGTGTTTGGGCAAACTTTGATTGCATCAATATTATATATGATCACATCGGGATGCACTGCATCAACACAGTATGCCTATGCTGAGATGTTGCGTCTCTCAACCGAGGGAAAAATTAATTTTGTGGAAGATACATGCGAGTATGCTCGCCGAGCAGAGAAGATGAAAAAGATCTTTACCGACAATGGATTTCACATTATCTATGACTATGATGTAACTCAAGAGGTGGGAGACGGCTTTTTCTTTACTATCGGATATGGAAACATGTCGGGTGGCGAATTACTCAAAGAGTTGCTATATTATGGAGTGAGCAGTATTTCGCTCTCTACCACCGGAAGCGAGCAACAAGGGGTGCGTGCATGTACATCGCGCATGCGTGATGACTTGTATAACGTTATGAGTGAACGCATGAAAGCATTCAAAGAAGACCATCCATTATAATAGATATATATTAATACACAGATAATATGATTTGGAATCCCAATAAAGAGTGCATGAGTCGTGATGAGATGCATGCACTTCAAAGCAAAAGATTACAGAAATTAGTAACATATGTTTATCACAATGTACCATTCTATCGCAATAAAATGCAAGCGATGGATATTGCTCCGGAGGATATCAAAAGCATAGACGACATTGTGAAATTGCCATTTACAACAAAACAAGATTTGCGAGACAATTATCCTTATGGATTGCAGGCTGCTCCTCCGTCAGAGATTGTGCGTGTGCATGCGTCATCAGGAACAACAGGTAACCCCACGATTGTAGGTTATACACGCAAGGACTTGGCTGTGTGGTCGGAAGTGATGGCCCGTTGCTTGACAGCCTATGGCGTTACTCGCAATGATACTTTCTCGGTAAGTTATGGTTATGGCTTGTTTACAGGAGGTCTTGGCGCACACTATGGTGTAGAAAATCTTGGTGCAACTGTAGTCCCTACATCGACAGGAAACACTGAGAAACACATTCGCCTCATTCGCGACTTGAGAATTTCAGGTATTGCATGTACTCCATCCTATGCATTGTATCTGGCTGAAACGCTTGAAAAAATGGGATTATCAAAAGATGATATCGGTTTGCGTATCGGTGCATTTGGAGCTGAGCCATGGACTGAAAATATGCGCAAAGAGATTGAAGAACGTTTGGGCTTGAAGGGTTATAATATCTATGGCTTGAGTGAGATAATGGGTCCCGGTGTTTCTTATGAATGTCAAGAGCAAAAAGGCTCTCATATCAATGAAGACCATTTTTATCCTGAAATTATTGATCCTGAAACATTGGAACAATTGCCCTATGGAACACAAGGGGAGTTGGTATTCACTACATTGACAAAAGAGGGAATGCCTTTGTTGCGTTATCGCACAAAAGACTTGTGTACGTTGGAAGCCGGTGAATGTGCTTGTGGTCGCACATCCGTGCGCATGGGACGCATCGTTGGCCGTAGCGACGACATGCTCATCATTCGTGGTATTAACGTGTTCCCATCGCAAGTTGAAAGTGTTATCCTTGAAATGCCCGAATTTGAGCCACAATATATGTTGGTGGTTGACCGCGTGAACAATTTGGATACTTTGCAGGTTCAAGTAGAGGTGCGCAGAGATTTCTTCAGTGGCGATGTTGGTAGCATGTTGGCGATGAAGAAACGCTTGAGTGATAAGCTCAAAAGCGTGTTGTCAATCAGTGCCGATGTGCGCTTGATGGAGCCTAATAGCATTGAACGCAGTCAAGGCAAAGGAAAACATGTGATAGATAAACGTAATTTGTAATCATTAAAAAGACGCGATATGACAATCAAGCAATTATCAATTTTTCTTGAAAATAAGACAGGCCGAATCAATGATCTCACCAAGATATTGGGCAAATATGGCATAAACATGCATGCATTTAGCATGGCTGAAACCACCGATTTTGGTATTTTGCGTTTGATCGTTTCTGATGTGGAACGTGCAGTTGAGGTGTTGCGCGAAGAAAACTTTGCTGTAATGCTCACTGATGTAGTATGTATCAGTTGCCCAAATGTAGCAGGTTCGCTTTCAGAAATTCTTGAGCATTTAGCTAAAAACGATATCTTTATTGAATATATGTATGCGTTTGCTGAAGGAGATAAAGCAAATGTTGTTATTCACCCCAACGACCTTGAAAAGTGTGTTGCCGAACTAAAGAAATGCGAGTGCAATATTAATTCCATCTAAAAATAACTATCAATAACAGAACAAAGGCGACTCTGTAAGGAGTCGCCTTTGTCTTGTTGTATAATGATGAGATTATTATCCGCAGTGGAAATAACGAGTTACAAGTTTAAGCATTTCTTCTTGATTGCCTTCAACTTCGCTACGGAGAGTCTTATCATTGTAAGAACGAAGTTTCTTGATGATGCCATCAATCATAGCAGGGCTAAACACGTTGTAGGCTTCAAACACTTTGCGTTGGCGGTCAAGGCAATCAGCCGATGCTTCGCAACTATCAGGCAATTGAGCAAGACCTTTTAACTTGTCTTCATGCTCTTTTTGGTGAATATTGACATTTACATAAGTCTTTTCTGCAATTTCCAATGCATTTTCCAACTCAAATCCATAACGGCATGCAACTGCAAGCCCCGCTATTAATTGGTAAATGTCGGCAGAGCCGTCTGGAGAACGCATTTCGACAGTTTGTTTTTGTGTAGTGTCGTAGTTACTTTCGCTTTCAAGCGGATTGGCAATACGGCACATGTCTGATTTAGCAGCCCAACCAAGAGGTACACGCACGAGTACAGAGCGGTTGCGGTCGCCCCAACAGATATTTGTTGGTGCTTCTTGATGTGGGACAAGGCGGAAATAAGAAGTAGGGTTGGTGTTGCCAAATGCAGTGATTGAAGGAGCAAGCTCCATCATACCGGCGATAGC
>JAFXGB010000185.1 GCA_017520235.1 Muribaculaceae bacterium
GGCAACGAGGACGTTGCCCCTCCCGGGTTTTGCAAGTGTCTCTTGAATGTATGTGGTACTCGGTTTGACAATCAGTGTCAGCTGAAGTGCATTTATTTCGCCCAACATTTGCTTTTTGGCGAAAAGATGATGTTTTTGTGGCGTAAAGGTTATCTCTTTTTTGTCAGAATATGGTAAATTGGAACGAAGTGGAGGTCGCAACCCGAGTTTGTATGGGTTAAATCCTGAATCGGGTTATTTTATTGGTGTTGACATCAAGCGCAGTTCGTTAAACATTGGTTTAGTGAATTTTAATGGCGAGATGGTTGATGCCCAGGTAAATATTCCATACATATTTGAAAATTCGATGGCTGGATTGACTGCTTTGTGTGAGCATATTAAGAAGTTTATCGAGAACCTTGAGATAGATTGCAGTAAGATACTTAATATATGTGTGAATGTTTCGGGTCGCGTTAATCCTGATTCCGGATATAGTTATAGTTGGTTTAACTTTAGCGAAGACCCATTGTCTCAAGTGATGTCGGAGATGATTGGTTATCCTGTGTGTGTTGATAATGATACTCGCGCTATGACATATGGCGAATTTATGAAAGGGAAGGCTAAATCTTATAAGAATGTATTGTTTGTTAATGCAAGCTGGGGTATCGGTCTTGGAATGATTCTTGATGGAAAGATTTATTTAGGTAAATCAGGATTTGCCGGAGAGTTTGGACATATTCATTTCTATGATAACCAAGTGATATGTCATTGTGGGAAAAAAGGATGTCTTGAAACAGAAGCATCAGGGCAAGCAGTGTGTCGAAAACTTATTGAACGAGTTAAAAAAGGGGAAATATCAGTTCTTTCTGAGGATATTAAGGCCGGTAAGGATATCTCGCTTGAAAAAATCGTTGAATCGGCAAACAATGAAGATATATTGTGTATAGAATTAATAGAAGAAGTGGGGATAGAATTAGGAAAAGCTATCGCCGGCTTAATAAACATATTTAATCCAGAGGCAATTGTTGTTGGCGGAATGTTGTCAATGACAGGAGATTACCTTATCCAACCTATGAAAACTGCAATACGTAAATACTCATTGAATTTAGTGAATAAAGATACTATCGTTTGTGCATCATCATTAAAAGGAAAAGCAGGAATGATAGGGGCTTGTATGATAGCACGCAGTAGATTGTTTGAGGATTCATATTCTTCTGTATTTTAAGTTATTTGCTATAATGCTTGAGAAAAAGACGGGGTTTTATTAATTTTGCGATAAAATAAATAATACACGAAAAAGTTTTATGAAATTAGATTTGAATTTAGAACCTGATAAATTAAAGAAAATAGTAATAATCTTGGGTGTAGTGCTTGCTGTTGCTATAATTACATTGATTGTAATCGCGTCAGTAATGGGTAGCAAGGTGAGCGAAATAGTAGCCGAAAATGAGCAGTTGCAGTTGACTAATGAACAATTGCAACTTGCGGGGGAGTATCAAGCATTGAATGATGAGTTTGTGCAGTATGAGAATCAGGCACAAAAATTAGCCAATGATTCAATCCTAATAAAATATGCGGCAGCGAAAAGTAAGGTCGAAAAATTGTTGCAAGAATTGAACAGCGAAAAGAAGAAGAGTGCGGCTCGCATCAAAGAGTTGCAGTCAGAAATAGAAACTCTAAAGGGAATTTTGCGACACTATGTAGCCCAAATAGACTCGTTGGGAAAAGAAAATGCCGGACTTAAAGCCGAAAACAAAAAGATAAAAAATCGTAATGCCGAGTTGTCAGAGCGAGTAGAAGCGGAAACACGCAAAAATGAGGAATTGTCGGAACGCATGACTCTTGCTGAAAAACTTAATGTAACCGGATTGTCGTTGACTCCATTGAAAAAGAATGGAAAAACAGAAAAGAAAGTAAAAAAAGCCAAACAATTGATGGTAACATTTACAATTCCTCAAAATAACTCAACTCCAGTAGGTGAAAAAGTGATTTATTTGCGCATAACGACACCAGAAGGAAATCTTCTTGGGGATGCCGGTTCATTTGAGTTTGAAGGCGCATCATTGCAATGTACTGCCCGCAAGAAAATAGAGTATGCAGGCGAGGAAATCGCAGATATTAAAATTTATTGGGATGTAAATACGGTTCTAAATCCGGGAGAATATTTGGTTGAACTTTTTGCTGAGAACTATCGTTTAGCGTCAAGGAGATTTACGTTGAAAAAATAATTTGAGTATATGGTTTCAATATGGCAGGAATTAATAACGGAAATATCAGGGACTGAGGTTACTACAACTTCTGCCATATTCAAATTGTGTCTTAGCTTGATTTTGGGGAGTGTCGTTGGTCTTGAACGTAAACGCAAAGGACAGATAGCTGGAGTGCGCACATTTGCGTTAATATCAATGGGCGCAACGCTTGCGATGCTGATATCTATATATGTCCCTCAAGTTTATCTCGGCCTTAAAAATGGAGACCCCGGACGCATTGCCGCACAGGTAATTACCGGTGTCGGTTTCCTTGGGGCAGGAGCTATTATCCAAATGAAAGGCTCGGTAAAAGGATTGACAACTGCGGCCGGAATATGGATGGTAGCAACAATAGGAATGGCCGTAGGAGTGGGGATGTATTTGTTGTCAATCATTGCTACAATATTGATACTTTTTATTCTTGTTCAACTTGAGAAATTTGAGCATAGGATAAAGATAGGCTCCGAATCGCGTATCCTTAAAGTGAAAATATCTGGTATTGTGAATAACGTGAATGAATATAAGATGCTCTTTAAAAAGAGAAATATTCACATGAGCAATGTACACATCGAATATGACTATAATGAAAATATAACCCGTTTTAATTTTGCTATAGTGGCAAAGGAATCTACTGATTATCCACAGTTGTTGGAGGAATTAAAACATTTAAATAATACTTTGCTATTGTCTGCAGGGGTATAAACAAAATAAAGTATGATTACATCGTTAATATTGGCACAAGTAACAGAGTCAGTTGCATCAGTCGCTGAATTAAATATTGAAAATCTGATAACCGACTTGGCTCTAATTCTTATTCTTGGGGCTGTTGTTACTGTTTTGTTTAAGTGGCTGAAACAGCCTGTAGTGTTGGGATATATAGTAGCAGGATTTTTGGCAAGCCCTCATTTTGAATATCTTCCATCTGTAACAACAGAGGAGAATATTGAATTTTGGGCGCAGATAGGTATTGTCGTATTGTTGTTTTCACTCGGACTTGAATTCAGTTTTAAAAAGCTGCTTAATGTGGGAGGCTCGGCTGTTGTTACCGCACTCATTATAGTTATAGGTATGATGGCAGGCGGATTTGCGATAGGGCATTTCTTGGGCTTCTCTAATATCAATAGCCTATTCCTTGGTGGAATGTTGTCAATGTCATCTACTACAATTATAATCAAGGCATTTACCGATATGAACTTGCGACAGACGAAGTTTGCTTCAATGGTCTTTGCCGTTTTGATAGTAGAGGATCTTTTTGCTGTATTGATGATGGTTATTCTTTCCTCAATAGCGGTGAATAATAGCGTTGAGGGGGGAGAAATGCTATATAGTGTTGGGAAACTTGTGTTTTTCCTTGTGATGTGGTTTCTTGTTGGTGTGTTTGTGTTGCCATCACTATTTAATGCCACACATCGATTCTTAAATAGTGAAACATTACTTGTTGTGTCGATGGGGTTGTGCCTTGGTATGGCAGTCTTTTCGGTGTATTGTGGGTTTTCGTTGGCATTGGGCGCATTTGTTATGGGTTCTATTCTTGCCGGTACAAGCATGGCTGAACGCATTGAGAGGGTTGTTGCACCTGTGAAAGACCTCTTTGGCGCAGTATTCTTTATTTCAGTGGGAATGATGGTAAATCCAACAATAATAGTTGAGTATATCTCGCCGATATTGATACTTTCGGCAGTTGTTGTTGTGGGAATGATATTTTTTGGAACATTTGGAATGTTAGTTACCGGGCAATCTTTGCGAGTGGCAATGCAGTCGGGCTTTTCTTTAACACAGATAGGCGAATTTGCATTCATTATAGCATCATTGGGATTGTCATTGGGAGTATTGGATCCAACAATCTATCCAATAGTTGTTGCTGTATCGGTATTGACGACATTTACAACGCCCTATTTTATAAAAATGTCAAATCCAGTGTGTGACTTTGTGGAACGCCACTTGCCACGCCGACTACATTTTTTGATTGACCGATATACTCAAGAAGCAACAAGCGAGAGTGCGACAAACGAGTTGTGGGTGTCATTGTTTAAA
>JAFXGB010000186.1 GCA_017520235.1 Muribaculaceae bacterium
AATCTTAACAACAATAGAGTTCCCTCCCGATGAGCCATGCACGCAATCTTGCCTTAACTGTGGTGCATGTATAAAACATTGCCCCACTCGAGCTATTAAACTTGACGGCTCTATCGATGCTCGCCTATGTCTATCCTATCTCACTATAGAATATCGTGGTGATTTACCCGAAAATCTCCCTCTTGGCAATCGCGTGTATGGTTGCGACACATGCCAAATGGTGTGCCCTCACAATTTTAATGCTCCAGCCACAAAAATCGTGGAGTTACTCCCTTCCAAAGAATTACTTGAACTTAACCAACAAGCAATGGAAGAAATGACACCAGAGCAATTCTCCTCAATATTCCGACACTCAGCCATTAAACGCACCAAGCACTCCGGGTTTAAACGCAACATCGAATATATAACAAAAACGGCTCGCCATGATTGACGAGCCGTTTTTCATCCCACGCCTATAGGGCGGGCTTATCGTTTGATAAGCACTTTTGTAACAGTATTTCCTTGTACTCGGATATAAACACCGCTTTCAGGATTTTCAACTTTTATACCTTGTAGGTTATAATATTCTACAGGAGCATTGTTATCACTATCAGCAACAACATCTTCTATTCCGGATACAGCATTAAGCAAATTAGTGAAAATATACACATTGGGAAGTTTTGAATTGGTCATCACACACATGACATTGTCAAGAGATGTCAAGAATGTTGTTACACCATTTTCAAGTGTATATTCATAGTCAATTACCAATTCTTCTCCTTCAAGCATTCCGGTATCTTGATTTAACTCAGGAACACCAAGGAACCATTGATAGGTAGTGGCAGTTCCATCAACTATAGCTTGATCACTTAGATCCACAACTCCATCAATACAAGAAACCTCAATAGGAGCCTGAGTGTGATAATAATATACTATATAATTAGGTTTGTGTACCGGCAAAGTCTTAAATGTAAAATAGTTATTATTAAGAGTTAACATTTTCAGACTTGCTAAACCATCAACATCAATTTCTGAGAATTTATTATTTGACAATGTTAATTGTGATATATTTGGTGCATTATCAAAATCTATCTCGCTCAATTGATTATTATCAAGATACAATGCCCATAGTTTATTGTTTCCTAATTTCACTTCGTTCAATTGATTTCCTGCAGCAGAAGCCACTTCAAGGTTTGGAGCTTGACTAAAATCGATTGATATCAATTGATTTGAACCAAGTGCCACTGTTTTCAAAGCCGGATATTTTGATAAGTCAAACTCTGTAAAGTTATTTCCTTCAAGAGACATCTCTGTCAATACTTCAGAATTTTCTGGAAGAATAATTTTAGAGAGGCCCGCCCCATTCACACTGATATTGATTGCATCTTTCAATCTTGAGCCATCAAATGAAGACAATGATGCGCCTGACATACTGAAAACAGTAATAGCATCAGCTGCTTCATAAGTATAAACCTTAACATTAGCACCGGCAACAGTTTTTGCAGAGAATAACTTATATGTTTCACCCAATAGATATTGTGTCACATTATTATCTCCTGCCCAATCTATATATACGGCAATCCCTTCTCTTGCTGCAGCCATAGAAAGTACCACTGAATCAGCTTCATTGATAGTTGTAAATTCCGCAATTAAATGAGTTGGCATTCCTGCAGCCTCAATAACTGTTGATTTCAATACATTCGCTCCTGCAAACGCTGGATATGCCACATTTGACATTTCACAATAAATCTTACCCGCATTTATATTGATGAACTTAGTCACTCCATTGTCAATTGAATAGTCAGTACCTTCAACAAGAGTATTTCCACCTTCGCTTTTCCAAGTATATTGAGTAACTGAACCACTAACAGAATTCAATTGCTCCGACAAATCGGCTCCAGGACCTTTTGATGCAATAATTATATCAGCTTGAGGAGCATAAATATAATTTCCCTCTTCAAGTTTTCCGTGCTCCGGAAGAGTTGCATAAGTGAGTTTATTGTTGTTGCACGCAAAATATTCAAGATTGTTTTCTGTAGGCATTGTTACAGAAGATATATTGTTATGAGAAATATCCAATCTCTTCATACTTGTGCAATAAGTCAAATCAATGGTTTCTTCATAGAGATTATGTGAAATGTTCAAATCCACAACATAATCTCCAAATGACAAGTCAAGTTTTGAAAGTTGGTTATTACTCAAATTAAGTGTTCTGATAGCTCTCATATCATTAAGAGTCAAATCACTCAGTTTATTGTTGCTCAAATCAATATTACTAAGACTATTTTTGCTGTAATCTCCATTTATTCCTGCAAGTGAAAGCATTGAGAAGTTATTCTCACTCAAATCAAGAGACTCCAAACAGCGATTCATTCCCAAATCAATTGAATATAAGCCTGCATTTTCAATAGAAAGCGAGCGCAAAGCTGGAGCTTTTGTAACATCGGCAGAATACATAGGAATATCCTTTGCCTCAAACGCTGTAATTTGTACCCCTTCAGGTGCATAAACCACAACTTGTCCATACCCTGCTTTTAACCCTGTAACATTTGCAGTTTCTGGCGCATAGAATGATGTTGCGTTAAATGACTGTTGCTCACCATCTCCAAAGTCAACAAAGAATTCTACAGGATTTTCTGTGGTCGCTCCAAGAGCACCCACAGAAAATGAAACGGCATTATTAGGCTCAATCGCTGTTGAAAAGCTAATAATTTTATCATTTAAATCATATTCCTTTGATGTTTTTATCTTAAATTTTTCTGTACACAATATTGCTTCAGGAAACGCATTATTGGCAAAAGCAATATAAACACTATCGGCATAAGCTGCTTTTACAGTAAACACCCCATTTTCATAGCTATAATAACTTTCATCTAATAGAGTTGATGAGCCTGATGTTTCAGACACTGTATAAAGAGCAACTTCGGTAGTTGTTCCTTCTCGCAATACTCGTGAGCTAAAATCAAATGCTGTACCTTCGACACATGATTTGTTAATATCAAAATTACGTTGCTGATAATAGTAGGTATTCCAAGAATTAGACGGGACAGGACGAGTAGCAAAGTCAAAACAGTTTTTATTGATTTCAAATATATACAACGCAGGATTTTGCGAAATATCTATTGACGTAAGATAGTTATCTGTAGCAATCAATGTAACAAGTTTAGGACATTTTGAAACATCAAGACTTGTCAATTTATTTCCGGCACAGAAGAGATAAACTATTTCGGGATTATTTGTTACATCAAGTGCCGATAATTTATATTCGCTATTTATTGAACCTTGATGTGTGCAATAAAGCTGTGTCAAGTATGGGTTTTTCGAAACATCAATTGATGTAATGCGCGTATCCGAGATGTTAAGAATCATCAAATTTGGATTCTTTGTAACATCCAATGTTTCCACATTTGTAACATCAAGTGTCAAGCGCATCAACTCAGGACACCCTGTTGGGTCAAGTTTATTCAACGACATATTGTGATATCCGTCAAATGACACCAACGCCGGATAATCTGAAAGATTAAACGATTGATCCATGTGCTCCACAATGCTCACTTCAAGGATGCGCAAATTAGGTTTATTACCTCCAATCTTCAACGGAGTCTCCGCTGTAAATGTGTTATCTGAAAGATATAACGCCGACAACTCTGTCATCTCAGACAAATCAAGACTTTTCAATTCATTGTGAGACAAGTCGAGATAATCAAGCTTTGTGAGTTTTGATAAGTCAATCCAATCAATATAGCACCCACTTGCGTTAATGTAGTCAATCTTATCGGGATCGCCATAGATTTTAACAATCCCTTCACTTGAAACCTGACATTGAATAAATGTACCGGTAATTGAAGCGGTTGAATCTACATAAACAGCTTGCTCAAGCACATATTCTACTTTTCCGAAACCACAATCAATATCAATGTATTGTTCAGGCTCAGTTCCACCAAGAACAAGAGAGAAAGAATTTAGCTCTCCCACATTCTCGTAAACATTCGTTTTAAACGTGATTATTGGTTCGTCGGCTGTTTGTGCGACTACTCCAACAGATGTTGCTACCATCGAGACAATGACAGCAACACTTAAAACCAATGAATTAATAATTTTTTTCATCTTATTTTTTATATTATTATTTTACAAGAATTCGTTGGCTATGAACACCATTTACATTTAGAATATAAACGCCCGAAGCAAGTGATGATGCATCAATCGTAGCTTCGTCAGCAGCAACTGATTGCGACATTACAGGTTGTCCTGAAATGTTGTAAAGAACGGCATCTATTTTTTCTGCTCCGCCAAGGAACACTTCATAAACATTCTCACCAATTGATTTAATCATTAGACGATTGTCATCAACCAATACATCAGAAATTCCTGATTGGCGACGAATAACCTCTTTCAATCCAGCATAAGCATCAAATTTACCGGCGCCCCATTGAATAGGATCGCCAGAACCTGTAACATCAGCATCTACAACAGATGTTTTTGATATAATATCTTTAACTTCATCAACAGTCAATGTAGGATCAGCTTCAAGCCACAATGCAATCCCTCCTGCGACAACAGGAGTTGCCATTGATGTTCCTATCGATTGATGCCAATAGTTTTTGTGTCCTTCTTCAATATATTCTGCTTGAATATAGTCCTTTATATCTCCATATTGACTTGCATATGCATCTATATAGTATTGATTACTTGAAGATATAATTGTTGCTCCCGGAGCACACACATGGGGAAGATTACGTCCATCTATCAATGTGCCATAAGATGTAAATGGCGACATTTTACCTGCTTGGAATGCACCTTGATAGCTATATAGTTTCCCATCCAAGGAAGCCCATTCATCACGGGTGTTATAAGAACCTACAACAACAATATTTTGTGCACAAGCCATGTCACTGATTGTTCCATTGGTGCTTCCGGCATCCCATCCGGCAATACCATAGCTTTCCATTGTAGTAAATGCCCCATCGCAGAAACAATCTACACGTTGACCGGCTTTACCGGTAACAATAAATCCAAGTATATAATTACCATTGGCATTGGTTGATTGATTATCACTTGTAAAGTAATCAATCATTGCATAGTAACGACCTGAATATTGGTCCACCATAGAACCAATACCAATATATCCATCAAATGCACGATTGAAATTAGCATTAGTAATATCCCCTTCACTCGCATAACCTGCTGAGGCATAATATTGAGCATTTCCATTAGTATTGGTAGAAACAGGAGCTCGGAATGTTACTGTCCCACGTGATTTGTTATAAATTACCGCTTCGAGAGTAAATTCTGTTGCATCATTGCTGTAAACATACACTTGACCATATCGAAGATTATAATATCCATCTACAGGATAATATGGATGAATAAACGATTGCAAAACATTGTCTTCAGCAGTAAATGTTTGATTTAGTGCGATGGGAAGGTCTCCTTCGTTTCCTGAAGACAAACAAATAATCGCTTCTTGTCCGGCAAGATCAAGGAATTGACTCATGACACTTGTTCCATCATGAGAACCGATATTGCTACCAAGAGACATATTAATAACTGCCGGTTTTTGAGCTTCATAAGCTTGATCCAATATATTTTCAACACCAAGAGCAATAAACATATCCATCAAGTCTCCACATGACAGCATGATTTCTGACTCACATGCTACACCATAGTAGGGGTTATTAGTTTCTTCTACTTTTGCCGCAAATGCCGATTGACGTGTTGCTACAGTTGAAACTCCTTTATATCCGCCAGCCATGATACCAAGAGTGTGCGTGCCATGGAATGTTCCGGTATTGTCTGTGCCAAATTTAGAAACCAATTCCGGTGTATTATACTCTCCTATATAATAACTTTGTTGGTCTTCACTCAAATATATGTGGCTTATATAGCTAATGCGGTTATTCCCTTCTTCATCACGGAAATTAATGTGTTGTGGATCAAATCCTGAATCTACAATACCTGTGATTACACCCTTTCCTGTATATGCTTGAGGCAAATCAGTTCCGGCATGAATTTTATCAACCCCTATTGCCGGACGCACAAGATCCATCTTAGGCTCTATAGTACGAGATAGTTGCATTTGCTTGATGCAACCAAGAGTTGAGATGCGTTCAACTTCATTTATCGGCATCGTTACAAGTGCAATATCTCCACGAGTGCGCACTACATTTACTCCATTTTCTGTAAGAGCATCAAAAGACTCTCCCTCTGAGATTTTAATTAAGCCTGAAATGTGTCCTTGAGGGATAATTCCATTGGTCTTTGCCAATGTGTGAATTTTTGAATTTGGAGCTTGCATCACAGTTGCACTGCGCAACATAGCACGACTTTGCAAGTCCAATTTTGACTGTGCCACACCTGAAAATGCAACACCAAGAGCAATTAAACTAAACCAGATTTTCTTCATTTTATAACTATTTTTTCAAGAAAAGGGGGTTATTGTGATTATTTCAAAACCACAACACACCCCTATCAACATTATTCTTTATTATATCTTATTTAAGTACAACTTTCTTGCCATTAATAATATACAATCCGGCAGGAAGATCTGAAATTTGTTCTGTCGATGCATTCTTCACAACAAGAATACCTTGAAGATTGTAAACATTGTTGTTTTCAACTGTGTTTACTGTAATATCTTCAATCGCATTTGTTTTGTCAAGAACAATATTTGTTTCAGCAGTTATTGCAATAGTATATTTGCCATTTTCATCTGCATCAACTGTTGAGCCGTTTACAAGGACACATGCGTCAGCCGACTCGGCAAGTACAATAGTAATTTCTGTATCTTTCAATACAGTAAATCCTGCTGCCCATGATGCATAGTCTTGACCATCGGTTGCTACACTTTCAATTGAATTTTCAACTCCGGCTGATTCTGTAATTGTAACAGCATATTTTTCCGGCTCACTTGCAAGATATACCTTGATAGCATCGCCATCGAGAAGTGTTACATAATAAGATGTACTACCTTCATATTGAGGAACAAGATAGATCCCATTGTTAAATATTGAACAATATGTTGGACCATAGAATGATATATTGTAAGGATTGTCTGAATCATCAAAGTTTACTGTAACAGTTTCACCTGAAATCAAAGAAACAGAAGCACGGTCGGAATAACGTTGAACTCCATATCCATAAGGAGCAGCAGTTAAATCGTCAACCCAAATAGTAGCAACTTTATCTCTAACAATTACCTTGGTCGTGATAACTATTTGGTCGTTTTCATTAATATTGCGAATAGTTGTGCTTGATGTTCCATAGCCATTAACTGAGCCATATTCTACTCCATTAACTTGGATAGATACAATACTGCAATCAGTTGTTGGTCTCACGTTGATAGTGTTGCTGTTTGAGGTTAATTCGACAGCAACGGCTTCTCCTGCAACCAATGAAAGAGGAGTGCTTGAATTTCCGGGATATGCTTCAATATTTTCAGGAGCATCAACTGTGAGATAGGCATTATATGTAACATATTTTGTAGCCGCAACCTCTACAGTATTAGTTTCAGAAGTAACTATAAATTCATAGTTTCCGTAGAAATATTGAGATGTTCCATTTACAGTAATTGCATAGTTGAAGTTATAAAGATTTGTATCACCTATGAGAGTTACTTTATCTCCCATCATTACCGACAATGTTTTGCCGTCAAAAGTCACATCTTCTCCATTTACTTTAACTGTAATACAGCCAAGCACTTCTTCCTCATTGTCCCCGTAAGAGAATGTTATTGTTGCAGGAATAGCAGGGAAATTAGCTGCAATATCAAGTTTATCACCATTTGCTACTGTAACATAATAACGACCATAAGAATCGGCTTGTGTCTCATCATTAAGTTTAACCGAGTATAATGTTTCTCCATAATTTACATGCGAAATTTGGAATTGAGACTCTGTTTCGGGATTAAACTTAACAGTGTTCTCGCCATTAACCAACTCTACCTTTGTTCCATTATAATAAGACATATTTACTTTTGATGCATCATCAACATTAACAGTAACACTTGCTGTGCGAGATGCTTCCAAATCAGCAGACTTAACCGAAAGTGTTTGAGCAGTTCCTGAATAAGAGCCTACATAAAAATAGGTTGAACTTCCACCGGTAGATGCGCTTGAACCTGTAGTCTCATTCATTGCATAAGTAATTACATTACCGCTTGTAGCATTTACATATACATATCCATAATCTCCGGGAATAGTAAATGTTCCACCTTCCTCTCCAGTAAATTGATTCAAATCGAGGTCGGTTTGTTGAGTATTATATGATGCATCGTAATACTGATAATATGCAGTCAATCGAGTTGCATCATCGACTTTGAGAGTAACCGCAATATCGGCTTTTGCTGTAAATGATACAGCAATAGCCATTACTGCCATCATGAAAATTGAGTAAAGTTTTTTCATAAGATTATTATATTATTGATTATTAATAAGCTATACTAGAATTTTGCAGGGCACAAAGTTAGTTCTATTTGACCTATTTTAACAAGTTTCCTTTTAAAAAAATGTTAAAATTCGACAGAAATTGAATTTTTATCCATTTTGCATAAAAAAATACCATCAATCACGCTAAATGATTTTTTTTAAATCAGCCTTTTTCAAAAAAAGTCCCACACTCCTCCAAGCATGGGACTTTTTATCTGAGAATTGTTGCTCATGAACAACAATCAGTTATTACTCTATTAATATTCTGACCAAGGAGCGATGTTGATTTCTTCAATTGGTTTATTGATAAATGCATTGATATAAGCTGATGCTAAACGTGCATTTGTCAACAATGGAATATTGTGATCAATTGCCGAACGACGGATGCGATAACCATTGGTCAATTCACGTTTTGTATGATTCTTAGGAATGTTAATTACCATATCTATAGCATGACTTGCCAATAAATCAAGAACATTTTCACCTTCTTCATCAGGCCAGCATACAGG
>JAFXGB010000187.1 GCA_017520235.1 Muribaculaceae bacterium
AAGCTCCGCAAATTCTCCACGTCAGAAATATGTATCAAAAATATGTGGAAATTTGGGAACCATCAAAAAGCAGCCTGAAAGTGTTAAATTTTAGAATACATTGATAATTAAAGGTTTATATTTGGTTATTTCTGGTTAGTTTTGGTTGCTTTGGGCTTCTAAATACAGTTATAAAACGCACAACCTCCAATCGTGGTCACTGAGTTGGGAATTGTTACCTCTGTCAAACCATAGCAATCTTCAAACGCAGATATACCAATTGAGGTCACCGAGTTGGGGATGGTTATTGATGTCAAATTTGTACAGTTATAAAACGCACAACCTCCAATCGTGGTCACTGAGTTGGGAATTGTTACTTCTGTCAAACCATAGCAATCTTCAAACGCAGATATACCAATCGAGGTCACTGAGCTAGGAAATGTTATTGAGGAAAGGCTGTCGCAGTCAGCGAACGCATAAGAACCAATCAAAGTCACGGAGTTGGGGATTATTGAATTTTGACAGCCTACTATTAGGGTCTTTGTTGCCTTTTCAATAATGGCATTACAATTATTACGAGAATCATAAATACTATTCCCACTTTCAACAGCAATAGATGTCAAGCCTGAACAACAAGCAAAAGCATTGTCGCCAATTGAGGTTACCGAGTTGGGAATTGTTATAGAAGTCAGCCCAGTACACCCCCAGAACGCACAGTCTTCAATTAAACGCGTATTATTATATAAAACAAGTTCTCCTATTGGCTTTGTTTCTTTATAACCCAAACAATAATTATCTAAGTATAAAATTCCATCAGGTTGATTATTATACCATCTTGTTTCATAGAATGCCTTGACGCCAATTGAGGTTACCGAGTTGGGAATTGTTATATCTGTTAAGCTGGTGCATCCCCGGAAGGCTCCGTCGCCAATCGAGGTCACCGAGTTGGGGATAGTAACCTCTGTCAAGCCGGAACATCCCCTGAACGCATTGTCTCCAATTGAGGTTATCGAGTTGGGGATAGTAACCTTGGTCAAACTGTCACACCATGAGAATACCCAGTCACCAATCGAGGATACAGTGTAAGTATTACCATTGTATGTTATAGTTTCGGGTATTGTTATATTGCATGAATATCCATATGGATGCCTATTACTTAGATATGCTAAAGAAACAATTTTGTCTGTTGATGAAGTGATATTGTAATAAATACCATCTATCTCAAAGTCATGAGCAAGAGAGGATAATCTCATTCCGAGCATCATTGCTATTGCAACAATTCTTGCAAATTGGTTTAATCGTTTCATATAGTATTTTAAAATTTAATTTTGTGTCCTCTTGGAAGTTAGAGATTTAGCCCAATCAAGATTATTGCAAATGTAATGGTTTTTAAGTTAATCCTCGTAAATTTTATATTAAAAACGGCAAAGGTGTAAAAAATAAAATATTGTCGTTGGAGATTGTGGGGGGAATTGTTTAACTTTGTAGTTTAATAATATAATAAATAGAAATGCCTGTAAGAGTTCCTGTTTCGCTTCCAGCAGTGGAAGCGTTGAGAGAAGAAAATATATTTGTGATTGATGAGCAACGTGCGTCATCGCAAGATATACGCCCATTGCGCATCGCCATACTCAATCTCATGCCGTTGAAAATCATGACTGAGACTGACTTGTTGCGTCTGATTTCAAATACGCCATTGCAGGTTGAACTTGATTTTATTGACACAGATAGTCATGTGTCGAAAAATACTCCGCGAGAGCATATCGAAACTTTCTACAAAAAGTTTGATGAGGTTAAGCACAATAATTATGACGGATTGATAATAACAGGTGCGCCGGTTGAAAAGGTGGACTTTGAAGAGGTCGATTATTGGGATGAACTGACTGAAATTTTTGCATGGGCTAAGAAACATGTTACTTCAACATTGTATATCTGTTGGGCTGCACTTGCAGGATTGTATTATCATTATGGCGTGCCAAAATATGTACTTGAAAAGAAAATTTCAGGGGTGTTCAAGCATCGCATTGATGACGAACTGAATCCTATATTCCGCGGATTTGATGATATGTTCTATGTCCCTCATAGCCGATATAGTGAGGTGCGTCGTGAGGACATCGACAAAGTTCCGGCATTAAAAATCATTGCCGAGAGTGCTGAAAGTGGCATATATATAGTGATGGCTCGTGGCGGTCGTGAGTTTTTCATCACAGGACATTCGGAGTATTCTCCGGGTACGCTCGACTTTGAGTATCGTCGTGACTTGGAAAAGGGTATCAATCCTGAAATTCCAGTAAATTATTATGAGAATGACAACCCCGACAATCCGCCTATTGTGCGATGGCGTTCTCATGCCAATTTGCTTTTCTCTAATTGGCTAAACTATTTTGTATATCAAGAAACTCCCTACGATATTCGAGATATCAAGTAACCTATGGATTGGAGCAAATTTTCAATATCAATAAAGAAAGAGCAAGTTGCAGTATTGCCAACGGTTGTATATCCCGGATATATCACAGTTATTGAGGATGAAGATACGGCTGAAGGTGCTATCGCTTATTTAAATCGCCAGTCAATAATAGGGGTAGATACTGAGACCAAACCGATGTTTCGCAAGGGGAGACCTAACAAGGTGTCTCTTGTACAGATAGCAACAGCAACACAATGTTTTCTGTTTCGCATAAACAAACTTGGATTTTTTGATGAGTTGCGCCAATTGTTTGAGAACAAGGATATTATTAAGGTGGGCTTGTCTTTGAAAGATGATTTTCATGCGTTGCATCGTGTTGCAGATTTCACTCCTAAGAATATCGTTGAGCTGCAGACATTGGTTAAAGATTATAAAATCAGAGATTGCAGTCTACAAAAGATTTATGCGATAGCTTTTGGTGAGCGCATCTCTAAAGGTCAACGATTGTCCAATTGGGAAGCTGATGTGTTATCTCCATCACAACAATCCTATGCGGCTATTGACGCATGGGCATGCTTGAAATTGTATGACTATTTTAAATCAGGGCAGTTTGTCCCTGAAAATTCGCAATATATAGTTGAAAACGAAGAACAACAAGAACAAACAAATCAAATATAGAATATGAAGAAACGTTCAACAATAATACCTCTTGCGCTTCTCGCTTATTTAGGCGTGATGTGCTATGTGGGTCGCTCAATCTTTTTTGAAGGGCGATATTTGTATTATTTTGGAATTATTGCAGGCTCGTTATTGGCGATAATACTATTGCATTTCAGCCTTAAACGCAAGGAGCGTTTGCGTTGTGAAAGAGAAGAGGATATGGCAAAAAATGAGAATAAAGACGATAAAAATTAATAATCATGAATAAACCATTAGTCTATACCATTATGACTGTTGTCGCCGGAACATTTATGGCATGTAATAATAAATCAATCGAATATCCTGCAGCTCCACAAGCTGACGTGGTGGATGAATATTTCGGAATAAAAGTTGATGACCGTTATCGTCCACTTGAAGATGATACAGCAGCGGTAACAACAGAGTGGGTAGAGGCTCAACGCAAAGTAACAGAGGATTATTTTAGTCAAATACCTTTCCGCGAGTCATTGCGAAAACGTTTGACTGAGTTGAATGACTATGTTAAACCCGGAATGCCATTTAAACGTAATGGAATGTATTATTTCTATGGTAATAATGGGTTGCAAAATCAATCGGTGCTATATCGTGCAGAAAATCTTGAAGATGAACCGGAAGTGTTTCTTGATCCAAACACATTGAGCGATGATGGTACTGTGGCATTAACCGGCACATCATTCTCAAATGATGGTAAATATATGGCTTATATGATTTCTCGTAGTGGCTCTGACTGGACCGAGATATATGTCATGGATGTGAAAACAAAAGAGTTGCTTAGTGATCACATCGAATGGGCTAAGTTTACCGGAGCTGCATGGGATGGCGATGGGTTCTATTATAGCGCATATCCACGTCCTGAAGTTGGAAAGGAGTTTTCTAATGCCAATGAATATCATAGTGTATATTATCACAAAATAGGCACAGAACAAAGTCAAGACCGCTTGGTGTTCAAAGATGAAAAAAATCCGTTGCATTTCCATTCAGTGGGAACCTCTGATGATGAGACAATGCTCATTCTATATGCTTCAGGTCAAGGACTTGGTAATGCTGTAAAGGTTAAGGATTTGACAAAGCCTGGTGCCGAATGGGTTACAATAGAGCCATCACAAGATTATGAAATATCTATCCTTGATGTTGTGGGAGAAACAATGTATATTTATACTAACTATGGAGCCCCTCGTTATCGTTTGATGACTGCTGACAAAAAAGCTCCTCAACGTGAGAACTGGAAAGAGTTTATTCCCGAAGGCGAAGGGGTGTTGACAAGTGTTTCATTTGCCGACAACAAGATGATTTTGGGTTATGACAAAGACGCTTCAAATCGACTATATGTTTATACTCTTGATGGAGAACTTGTTCGAGAAATGGAATTGCCCACATATGGCTCAGTCGGTATCTCATCAAGCAAGAAACATGCTGAAGTTTTCTATGCGTTCACATCGTTTACCTATCCCACTGCAATATATCGATATGATTTAGAGACAGGCGTTTCTGAATTATATAAATCAGTTGAAATTGATGGCTTCAATATGGATGATTATGTAACAGAACAAGTGTTTTATCCATCAACCGATGGTGCTAAGATTCCAATGTTCCTCACTTATAAAAAGGGTCTTGAACGCAATGGAGAAAATCCTGTATATCTATATGGATATGGTGGTTTTAATATCTCACTAAATCCAGGATTCTCGGCTCAACGCATTTTGTGGCTTGAAAATGGCGGTATATATGCACAAGCTAATCTTCGCGGAGGAGGAGAATATGGTGAAGAATGGCACCTTGCAGGGACTAAAATGAATA
>JAFXGB010000188.1 GCA_017520235.1 Muribaculaceae bacterium
AATCGGGATGGCGTCTGACGATAAATGCCAAAGCGACACATTTGAGATATAATGATACAATGTTGCCGGAACAACGAGAAGAAGACATTAGAAATAATCCAGATGTTTATAAAGAACTTGAAGAACTTGCCAATAGTCTTAGATAGATGAAATCAGCTACCGCCGATATCCGCCATTATTGCGACTATGCGTGCTACAATGAGCGAAGTGTCTCAAAGATTTACTTATAGCGGATAATTTTCGTAAATTTATTATTATTTTCGATAGGATTGGTTATATTTGCGTTATAATATATAATGAATTGTAGGTATATGACTGAGATGGAAGTTGTAACGGCTATTGGCGTTTATAAATATGAGGATTTAGAAAATGACGACAGGTCTCTAATTGATGAAGCTCGCAAAGCAACATTAAGATCCTATGCTCCATATAGTAAATTCAGTGTTGGAGCTGCAATTTTGCTTGATAATGGTGAAATCATAACAGGCGCCAACCAAGAAAATATAGCATATCCGTCAGGAACGTGTGCTGAGCGCACAGCCTGTTTCTATGCACACGCACAATTTCCTGATGCCCAATTTAAATCCATAGCTATTGCCGCCCGCGATACGTCGGGCGAAGAGGTAGCTAAGCCCATTTCTCCATGTGGCAGTTGCCGACAAGCATTGTTGGAATATGAGATGCTCGCTAAAAATGATATAAAAGTAATATTAGTGGGGTGTGATGAAATATATGTTTTAAAATCAATTAAATCATTGTTGCCTCTCGCTTTTTCTGAATTTTAATACATAATATCCATGAAGAATAACAACTATGTAATCACTATAGGGCGCCAATTTGGTAGCGGTGGTCGTGAACTCGGAAAGATGCTTGCCGAAGAACTAGGGATAACTTATTACGACAAGGAATTGCTGTGTGAAGCAGCAAAACAAGCCGGAATAAGTGAGGAGCTCATAGAGAAATCCGATGAACGTTTCCCCTCATTTTTAAACGGCATGATTGCATTTAACCCAGGATATAACCCTATGGCTTTATATACCGGATCTTCCTCCATAAGTTCCGATAACATTTACAAGGCTCAAAGTGATGTTATTCGCTCCATTGCAGAAAAGAATTCATGTGTAATTGTTGGTCGGAGTGCCGATTATGTTTTGCGTGAGCATCCTCGCTGCTTGAAAATATTTGTTCATGCATCAATAGATGCTCGCATCGAACGCATCATGCGCCGAGGCGACTGCAAGACTAAAGAAGAAGCGCGCGCTCGTGCCGAAAAGACCAACAAGCTACGCGCTCACTATTATAATTTCTATACCGATAAGACTTGGGGCGATTCAGCAAGCTATGACATGTCGATTGACTCATCTAAGCTCCCGATGAAAGACATTGTCGCATTGATTAGCGAGTATGTTCGTCGCCGATTTTTCCCAACTCAAGGAAACGATTGATTGCAAAGGCCACCATCGCAATTCCGGTAATCAATACAACGGTTGATTCTATTGACTTTATATCGGTACATAGTATTAT
>JAFXGB010000189.1 GCA_017520235.1 Muribaculaceae bacterium
AAATTCGCATCAATCCGGGTGCACTCTCAATCACTAACGTTGGGATCAACCTTGTCCCCAACAATGGCCGTGCAGTGAACACCTCATTCACTTCAATCGAATCAAACAAAGAAAACGTTCTTTCAATCCCAGTAAGCGCAATTGGCGACCCCAACGATATAGGCATCTATCCTATCTTGTTCAAGACTATCTCTATCTCGCCAAAAGGCAAGACTAACGACGTAGGTCATATCGACATCAACGGATTTGAAGCTATCTATAAGAATGTGCCCGGTGCAGGCGTTGAAGGCATCATTGCCGATGGCGCAAATATGCAAGCATTGGTAGTTGCCCCCAACCCTATCGCACAAGGTGAAAATGCAGCTATCAACGCATCAGAAGATGCAGCATGGGAAATTTACACCATCGCAGGCTCATTGGTTGCAAAAGGAAACGGCAACAAGCTTGCCACTGCATCGCTTGTAAGCGGCTCTTATATCGTGAAAGTAGTTGATAATGGCACTACTGCCGCCGCTCAATTAATCATTAAATAAGTATCACCTCAATAATATTGCCATAGGAGCAGGCTCCTATGGCAATTAATTTAAACAACCATGCGACTAACATTCTCATTAGCAACAATATTGCTTCTCGCACCCTTTTGTTGCAATGCCAATCGTCTTGAAACACTTCAAGGAGCAGAATTTTCCGTCGACACCTTGCAACACTACAAAGCCGGACCGGGCACTACATACACTGCTTTGAATATGCAATCGGGTTCAAAAAACCTCAACGTATTCATATTGGAAATGGAAATGAAAGGACATGACAATGTTGAATATCGCATGGAGATAGGCAATGACACCACGCTCACAACCGAGCAGATTTCAAGCATAGCCAAACGCAAGTCAAATGAAAATACCCACTATTTCGCAGCTGTCAATGCCGACTTCTACATCACCTCTTCATATGTAGCGCAATATGCCGGACAACCTCATATGGATTGCATACTGAATGGTGAAATTGCAGGAACAGGCTATCTTGCCGCTGCCGACTATGGGCATTTTTTCATGGATCGCAACAAAAATATGTGGTGCGATAATCCCACTCAATCATTCACCCTCAACCTCCCCGACGGGTCCACGGTGAATCTCCCTCGCATCAACCAAGATATTTACGACAACGAAATAGTGTTGTTCAACTCTAAATATGGCCGTCAAACACGCGTAAGCGGTTGCACCGACGTGAAAGTGCGCCTTGCCGATGGCGAAACGTGGGGCATCAATCGCCCTATCAAACTTATCGTTACGGCAGCCCCCTCTACCACAGGCGCAACCCCTATCACTCAAAACGAAGTGGTTATTAGCGCAAAAGGTGACGAACAAGTCGCAAAATTGGCCACATTAAAAGTGGGCGACGAACTAACACTCAACTGCAACATCTCTCTTCAAGACTATAACATCACCCCCGACATAAAAGAATGTAGCGGTGGCGACGTGGTAATTCTCAAACGTGGCGAAGTAATTTATGAAGCTATTCGCTTTATCAACGGACGCGACAGCAACAACCCTCGCACAATGTTTGGCTACAACGAAGACCGTAGCAAAATGGTGTGGTGCGTAGTTGACGGACGC
>JAFXGB010000190.1 GCA_017520235.1 Muribaculaceae bacterium
GCCAAAGGCTCGGCAGCTGTTGATGACTTCAATGGTGGTATTTCTCTCGTGGATTGTGTAATAGCAACTCCAATTGGAGGAGAAGTCGTTGATGCTACAATAGAGGACGGCAAAGGAAATTATGCTCGCAATGTTGTTATAGAATCGCAGTTGATGTTATACGATGATATTAACAACACTATCACTTTAGAAACTTATGCATCAAGAAATAAGACAACCAATGCACAACTTGTCAATCGCACATTCTATAAGGATAATAGTTGGACTACATTGTGTTTGCCGTTTGATGTAAACAATTTAAATGGCACACCTCTTGAAGGAGCCACAATTATGGAATTGAATACTGCAAGTCGTAATGGATTTGATAGCACAACAGGCATGCTTTATCTTTCATTCAAGACAGTTACTGCGATAGAAGCAGGGAAACCATATATTGTTAAATGGGATAATGGCGAAAATATTGAGGATCCTGTTTTTGAAAATATAGCAATAACTAATTATGAGCCGATAACTATTGCTTCAGAAACATTTGAGTTAGATGCGATAAATATGGTAGGTAGCTATGCTCCTGTTTATGCATCTGCCGGAGACAAAAGCATTATGTTCTTGGGAACTGATAAAGCGATATATTACCCTACCGAAGACGCCTATCTAAATAGTTTCCATTCATATTTTGAAATTCCTTCATTGAAGGGAATTGAAGATATCGCCGTAAAGAACTATACAATAGATTTTGATGGTGCACTTGTTGGAATAGAAGATATAAAAGTATATGATAACCTATCTGCAAAAGAAATATTATATGATCTACAAGGGCGTATAGTAAAAAATCCGAGCAAAGGTATCTACATCAAAATTTCCAATAATAACGCAACAAAAGAAGTTAAATAATTAACTCCGTATTAACAATAAAGTCTCTGTAATACAGAGACTTTATTGTTAATATTGATTTCACTTAGAGGACTTATAGGTGGCGTAGTATTCGTCGAGGATGGTGCGAATGGCAGTGCCTATCTTCAGATAGGACTTACGATCAAGGTTGGCAAGCGAGATGCGCACCGGCCAGTCTGGTCCGGCAAATCCATCGCCATTCAGCAATACTACTGCTGTCTCATTGGCAAGTCGCATCACAAAGTCAAGCGGTTCATAATTTGCTTCAAGATATTTAGCAAAGTCATCGCCATAGAATTTGCGAGCCCACACCATCATATCTATTTCAGAATAGTACCCTGCACGCAACGCATCGGGCAATAGTGTAAAACCTGTTGTTTTCCACAATGCTTCAAGACGATTTTGAATAATCGAGTGCATACGTTTTTTATACACATTATCTTTATCTAACAATGCATAAGCTGCAAACAAAGCCATCTGCATCTGCTGTGGTGTTGACAAACCGGCTGTGTGATTTAAACCCACAAGACGACTATCAGCGACCATGCGATCAATAAACTTTATCTTGTCAGGCTGCAATGACAACGAGCCATAACGACGATATAGAGTTTTCTTGTCTCCATCAGGCAATGAGTCAATGAGCGAGTCAAATATATTCAATCTATTAACGGCTATAACTGCAAGACGCCATCCGGTAGCTCCGAAATATTTTGAGAATGAATAGACACACATTGTATTATGTGGCAATTCATACATCAATGAGCGGAAATGAGGGACAAATGTGCCATAAACATCATCGGTTACAATCATCAAATCGGGATTATCGTTTTTTACGATGTCAATTATCAAATCGAGTGTGTGGCGTGAAAGCGTATAAGATGGTGGATTGCTCGGATTTACCAAGCACAACAGTTTGATTTTCTTATCTCGCAACTTGTTAATCTCCTCATCGGGGTACTGCCATGTGTGATAGCCATCTTGTTCAACTTTATTGGCACTAATCATTGTTACATCAAAGCCAAAGCGGTCAAGCTGTGGTATTTCGATATAAGGGGTGAATATCGGAGCCATTAATGCTATTGAATCGCCCTTGCGGAGCAAAAAGTTCTCTTGCAAAGAATCAAATGCATAGCACATCCCAGCTGTTCCTCCCTCAACTGCAAACAAGTCATATTGCCCGTCGCAACTAACATTACCACCCATTTCTTGAGCAAGATAGTCTTGCACAAGGATTTCGGTGTGCTTCAAAATGCGGTCGGGCGTGGGATATTGGTCGCCAATAACAGCTTCAGCCCATTCATGAGCAATATCATCGGCATCAGCACCTTTTTTCTTGGTAAGGTATTCAAACGCACCTTCCAATAGTGTTGCAGCTTCATCCCCTTTGTGCTCAAGCAAAAACTGTTTAAGACGATGAGCGCTTCCACTTTGTGATGGTATTCCGGCAATACCATCTCCCACATCTTTCACCCGACGACATTCTGAAAGAGCCCATTTGCCCAATAGGAAGAAAGCTTCACGTGGCACCGTAGCAATCCAATTGGGGTTACCTCGACCTGCATTAAGAAATGTAGCTGTCGATTTTCGAGCGTCCTCTTGAGCCATTTCAATGAGCTTATTTTTAATTTCAAATGGGCTCATTTTCTCTAATTCTTTTTCATAGTCTCGACATACGAGACTATCATTTGTGTGTTGTTTGTCCATAATATTAACTAATTATACCTTAATTATACATCTATTTTTAAGCCATCAGCAAGACGATAGCGACACCCCATAGGATTAATAATGTGTTACCCACAGCATAAGTTACCGTATAACCCATTGCAGGTATAGAACTTTGCAACGAATCTTGAATTGCGCCCAACGCTGCTGTTGTTGTACGGCCTCCGGCACAGCACCCTAAATTTATTGCCGGGTGGAATTTAAATAGTTTCGCGCCCATCCATATTCCAACGAACAATGGTATAGAGGTTGCCAATATACCGGCAATGAATAACATAAACCCAACTTCTTTTATACCACTTATAAATGTAGGTCCGGCAGAGATACCTATTACAGCGATAAACATGTTTAACCCCAAGTTGTTCAATATCCACAATGAAGGTTCGGGAATACGTCCAAATGTAGGATGTTTAGAACGTAACCATCCAAATACGAGTCCGGCAATCAACGCACCACCACTTGTACTGAGACTGATGGGGACTCCGCCCAAGTGTAATGTCAACGCTCCTATTAATCCACCTATAACGATACCAAGTCCCACGAATATCAAATCGGTCTGATTTGTTGGGCGATCAACATAACCAAGTTGTGGAGCAGCTACATTAACTTCTCTTGCAAGACCATTTATCGTCAATATATCACCGGCTTGCAACTCGGTCTGAGCCAATACCGGAATATTCACTCCTCCTCGCTTGATATTTTTTATCATAATGCCATACATAAATGGGTTTGCCCGCAATTGGTCAATGGTCAATCCATCGATAGTCTTCTTTGTCAACATCACTTGCAACTCTTCAACAGGGAATGAAAGCAAATCATTATCAGCAACTTCCGGACCTATCCAACTTTCATCCTGAATGATAAACTCGCGACGACCGCTCAATACAATTTCATCACCTTTGTTTATCACCAAATCGGGCGAAACATCAACAACCTTTCCTGCAACTCTTGCTCGTTCAACAAATGCACGACGTTTCAATGATTTCACATATTCCTCTATCTCTTTTATGGTTTTCCCTTCTTCAAAGAATGATGATGTAGCTTTGTAGGCACGGAATACGACAGGACGGCTCGCATCAATATAAGCAGGATCAGAATTTAAACTGCTTTGATTTAATTGTTGAGCCAATTGTGCTGTTTGAGCCTTTACCTTATTCAATCCGCCAAGCAATCGAGGTCCGATGTTTCCCAAAATATAAGCCGAGCCAATCGTACCGAAGATATAGGTTACGGCATAGCACACAGGAATCATGTCAATCCATGCTTTTTTATCGGCAGCAGATGCGTTCAATGTCTGGATTGTATCACCGCCGACACCTATTACAGCCGAAATTGTTTGAGCTCCTGATAACAGACCGGCAGCCTCTCCGGGA
>JAFXGB010000191.1 GCA_017520235.1 Muribaculaceae bacterium
AAAAGTAATTTACAAATATATCATTGACCAAAACTATGGCCGACGACAAAAAAATAATTTTCTCAATGGTGGGAGTAAGCAAAACTTACCCTCCACAAAAACAAGTATTGAAAAATATCTATCTATCGTTCTTCTACGGAGCAAAGATTGGTATTATAGGTTTAAATGGTTCCGGTAAATCTTCGCTCTTGAAGATAATAGCAGGAATTGACAAAAGTTATCAAGGCGAAGTAGTATTCTCTCCCGGATATTCTGTAGGATATCTTGAACAAGAACCTCAACTCGACCCCAACAAGACTGTTATCGAAATAGTTCGTGAAGGCGTGCAACCTATCATGGACCTACTTGCCGAGTTTGACAAAGTAAATGAAAGTTTTGCCGACCCCGATGTTCTTGAAGATCCAGATAAGATGGACGCTCTCATTGCCCGTCAAGCCGAATTACAAGATAAACTTGATGCTGCTGATGCATGGAACATTGATAGTAAACTTGAACGTGCAATGGACGCTCTACAATGTCCACCTGATGACCAACCTGTTACAACGCTTTCAGGAGGTGAGCGTCGTCGCGTTGCTTTGTGCCGTCTTTTATTACAACAACCCGATGTATTGCTTCTTGACGAGCCAACCAACCACCTTGACGCAGAGTCAATCGACTGGCTTGAGCAACACTTGCAACAATACCCCGGTACTGTTATTGCCATCACCCACGACCGCTACTTCCTTGACCATGTGGCAGGCTGGATTCTTGAACTTGACCGCGGAGAAGGAATACCCTGGAAAGGGAACTATTCTTCATGGCTTGACCAGAAGACTAAGCGTATGGCTCAAGAAGAGAAACAAGCAAGCAAACGTCGCAAAACCCTTGAACGCGAACTTGAATGGGTGCGCATGGCACCAAAAGCTCGTCAAGCAAAGGGGAAAGCCCGTCTTTCATCCTACGACCGTCTTTTAAATGAAGATCAAAAAGAACGTGAAGAGCGTCTTGAAATATTCATCCCTAATGGTCCTCGTCTTGGGAATAAGGTTATTGAAGCATCATCATTAGCAAAAGCATTTGGTAAAAAACAACTCTTCAAAGATCTTAATTTCTCATTGCCACCAAACGGAATCGTTGGTGTTATCGGGCCTAATGGCGCAGGTAAAACCACATTATTCCGCCTCATTATGGGTCAAGAAACTCCCGATGCCGGAACGTTTGATGTGGGCGAAACAGTTAAAATCGCCTATGTTGACCAAACTCACCACGATCTTCTCCCTGAAAAATCAGTATATGAGGTTATCTCTCAAGGAGTAGAGTCATTCCGCATGGGTGGCCGCGACATGAATGCACGTGCCTATTTATCTAAATTCAATTTTACCGGAGCCGACCAAGAAAAGAAAATCGGTGTACTTTCAGGAGGTGAACGCAATCGTCTACACTTGGCAATGGCTCTTAAAGAAGAAGGCAACGTATTGCTTCTTGACGAACCTACCAATGATATTGACGTCAACACTCTTCGCGCCCTTGAAGAAGGTCTTGATGATTTTGCCGGATGTGCTGTTATTGTATCTCACGACCGTTGGTTCCTTGATAGAATATGCACTCATATCCTATCATTTGAGGGAGATGGTAATGTCGTGTTCTACGAAGGTAGTTATTCAGAATATGAAGATTACAAGCGTGCGCATAACGATGGAAAAGAGCCCACTCGACGTCGATATCGCAAGCTAATGGAATAAGGTCAATCAAAATATGTTTTTAAGGAGTTCTTACCAGAACTCCTTTTTATTTATACAAGACACTCCTTTCTCTTACATAAACACACGTTAACATTATGCCGATTATTATCTAAATTATATCGATATTTCAAGCAAAAACGCCTATAAACGTCCTCTTGCGTCTAATCATCTACACTCCATGAATTAATTTTATTACTTTTGTTATTATTTATTTTGATTAAACTTTATGCACGCATATAACTTAAAAAAAGAGAATAACCTAAAACAAACAATTGTTTCTACGCTTATTCATCTAATATGCATATTCATCTTTATATTTCTCCCGGAAATAATAATGAAAATCGGGAGTCCCCAACATCCACATATTCCCACTGGAGTTTATGCCCGATCTTTTATCTATATTTTTGCTTTTTATATCAATTATTTTTTCCTTTTTGAAAAATGTATTGATGACCGACATGGTTTTTTAAAATTCATTTTTTACAATACGTTAATTCTGATTGCGACAATTTTTATTCTATATGTTATTTGGGACGCTACGGCTACAGACAAGACTATTCATGTTCTTGATGGTCCGTATCTTCCCCCTCCGGAACTTTCTGATGTAGACACATATAATCCGGAGGAAATTCAACATAAAATCAGGTCAATAGGGAACTTTGTTAGAGATGGTATCATATTAATATTCATCATAGGATTGTGTGTCGCTATTAAAATGAGCCAACGCATGAACAAAATGAAGCAATATCGTCAATCTCTCATTGCCTCTCAACGAGAAGAGGAACTTAATAACCTAAAAAATCAACTCAATCCTCACTTCTTATTCAATACTCTTAATTCAATATACGCTTTAATCGATATCTGCCCATCTAAAGCTAAAAATGCAGTACACGAGCTAAGCTCAATGCTTAGATACATGATATATGCCAACCCTGAGACTGTAGAATTGAAATCAGAAGTCAAATTCATTAAAAACTACATTGAATTAATGTCAATAAGGCTTGGCAAGACAATTCCCCTTAATGTCGAAATTAATATAGAGAACAGCGAGAATGCTAAAATTGCGCCATTGATTTTCATCACAATAATTGAAAATGTGTTTAAACATGGAAATACTGGAAATCCACTTCATTTAATGGAAATATCCATTACCGCAAATAATGGCCATGTTACATGCCACACATTTAATTATTACAATTCTAAATCACAATCTTCTGATAAGGGGATTGGTATTTCTAACCTAACGAGAAGATTAGCTCTAATTTATGGCAATAAGGCTAATTTAGCCATATCTAAATCAAAAGATACATATACTGTTATACTTAAAATTGACCTTAACTAATAAATTATATTGTTCATGTTTACATTAAGATGCTGTGTAGTAGATGATGAGCCTCTTGCTGGGCAACTAATTGCTTCTTATATAGAAAAAACTCCATTCTTGGAATTAGCCGGAGTTTTCACTTCGGCACAAGAAGCAATAAAAACAATCTTTGAAAAACAAATTGATGTTGTTTTTCTTGATATTCAAATGCCTCAACTAAATGGAATTGAATTTGCTAAAATTATTCCACAAACTTGTCGCATAATATTAACCACTGCCTATGATTCTTATGCAATACAAGGCTTTAAAGTAAATGCACTTGACTATCTTCTAAAACCTATTAACTACGAAGAATTTATTGAATCAGCTAATAAAGCGTTAAAATGGGCTGAGCTAAACAATCAAGTCTTTAATAACTCTTCTTCTAAAGACTTTATAATTGTCAAAAGTGAATATAAACTTATTCAAATTCCAATCTCCGACATCCTTTTTGTTGAAGGATTGAAAGATTATGTGAAGATATATATTGACAATGAGCAAAAAAGCATCATGACACTGATGAGCATGAAAACATTAGAACGTCATCTCCCAATGCCACAATTTTTACGCGTTCACCGCTCATTTATAGTTAACACATGTAAGATCAAAACCATTGAGCGAAATCGCATCATTTTTGGCAATCATTATATCCCCGTTAGCGAAAGCTATAAACAAGCTTTTGCCGAATATATCAACAAGTATTCTTTGTCAGCTCCAATTAAAGACAACTCTAACGAAATGTAATAAAACGATTATAGATAAAATTGGCTATGGTATAAGCAACCATTCCCACAAGCGTTGCGACGCCATAGCCACTTATCACCATAATACCAATTGACCATTCCTTTAAGCCAAAAGCAGTGTGATAAGACAAATAATATACTATTACAAACTGCACACAATAACAAATCCCCCATCCAACTGCAAATTTTATTGCTTCTTTCACATATCCGTTATCAGATTTAAATACCCATTTTTTATTCCACAAAAAAGAGTTTATCAATCCGGCTACATAACCTATTGCATTTGACGCCATAGGGTTTACTCCTATTATTGATTTGCACAAAAATATTACAATCAATGTAATGAGTGTATTCATTACTCCCACTAATCCATATTTTACAAACTGCAATATTGTTCTATGTCCGCCCATCTTTCTATTCATTATCATGTTTCATTTGAGGCAATGCCCACTCATATTTCACCGCAAAAAACCGCAATAATATTACTGTCGCAGCACAACATGATTGTTGTAATATATCTGAGCCGCCACACAATAGTATAGCCCAATAGACTATCCCACCGGCAATACATGCTGTTGCATATATATCTTTACGAAAAAACAATGGTTCGTCATTTATCAATATATCACGAACAACTCCTCCAAACGAACCGGTTATCATACCCATAACAATAGCGACCCACATAGGATACCCTACTGCAAGAGTCTTCTGAATACCTATAACAACAAATAATGCCAACCCAATTGTGTCAAATACCAATAGCGTCTTTGTTCGCCTTACCAATATTTTACGAAATAGCACAACTATGACAAAAGCTATACCGGTAACAGCAAGATACCACCATGTTTGCATCCAGAACACTGGTATATCCAAAAGAACATCTCTAACAGTTCCTCCTCCTATTGCAGTTACAAGACCCACGGTATAGGCTCCAAACCAGTCAAATCTCTTTGAAGCAGCCAAGCGTATTCCACTAATTGCAAAAGCGATTGTTCCTATAATCTCAATTATAATTAGAAACGTGATTTCAAAATCCATGGTACTATATATTAGTTGTTATTGTAATATCGGCAAATTTCGGTTAATCCACAATTTAAGCAATCAGGACGACGAGCCTTGCACACATATCGACCATGTAATATTAACCAATGATGAGCCAAAGGGATTATGTCCTCCGGAATATATTGACATAGTGTTTTCTCTGTCATCAATGGTGATTTGCTATTGGTCGTTAACCCTATGCGTTCACTCACTCTGAACACATGAGTATCTACTGCCATTGCGGCTTTGTTGTAAACGACGGCAAGTATGACATTGGCTGTCTTCCTTCCCACTCCCGGTATAGACATTAAATCATCAATATCAGAAGGCACTTCCCCTTCAAATCGCTCAACAATACAGCGAGCCATTCCTGCAAGGGACTTTGCTTTATTGTTAGGGTAAGAGCATGACTTTATATAAGTATAAATATCATCAGGTGTTGCTTTAGCCATAGCTTCAGCCGTAGGATATGCTTCAAACAATGCTGGAGTTATTTGATTAACTCGTTTATCGGTACATTGCGCCGACAATATCACCGCCACAAGCAATTGATAGGGGGTTTCATAGTGCAATTCCGTCTCAGCAACAGGCATTGCAACCTTAAACCACTCTATCATTTTTTTATATCTCTCATCTATTGTAATCATGCAATCGATTTCGCAATTATATTCACAAAAGACATTCCTATAAATGCCACAATTATTCCTAATACATTTGTAAGAAGGAAATATAATATGGCATTTAGATATTCACCTTGTTGACTCATGGTTAATATGTCGAGAGCATAAGTTGAGAATGTTGTAAAACCTCCAAGCAGTCCCACAAATAAAAAAACTCGATAATATTCCGAGATATCCCATCGAGATGCTAATGAAAATAATGCTCCTATAACAAAACAGCCTGCTACATTCACAATGAATGTACCAAGCCCTTTTGTATCTTCTACTCCGTTTATCAGCCCTATACCATAGCGTAAGCAACTTCCTATTGCCCCGCCTATAGCTACCATCAAAAAGTTGATAATCGGAACCATCTATCTGTTTTCTATCGTGCGCTCTTGAACTCGTCCAAGAAGCGAGTGTCATTTTCTGAGAACATGCGCAAGTCTTTCACTTGATATTTCAAGTTGGTAATGCGTTCAACTCCCATTCCCAAAGCATATCCACTATATTCTTTGCTATCTATGCCACAGGCCTCAAGTACGTTAGGATCAACCATTCCACAACCAAGAATTTCAACCCACCCGGTGTGCTTACAGAACGAACATCCTTTACCTCCACACAAGTTACATGAGATATCCATTTCTGCTGAAGGCTCTGTAAATGGGAAATAACTTGGGCGAAGACGTATTTGTGTTTCAGGACCAAACATTTCTTGAGCAAAATATAACAACACTTGACGCAAATCAGCAAAAGAAACATTCTTATCTACATACAATCCCTCTACTTGGTGAAAGAAGCAGTGGGCGCGGGCTGAAATTGCTTCATTACGATACACACGTCCCGGACAAATGATGCGAATGGGAGGTTGAGAATTTTCCATCACACGAGATTGTACCGATGATGTGTGTGTGCGCAATAAAACATCTGCAGGATTACGCTGTATAAAGAATGTGTCTTGCATATCACGAGCAGGATGGTCATCAGCAAAATTCATTGATGAGAACACATGCCAGTCATCTTCGATTTCCGGGCCATCTGCAATAGAGAATCCAAGACGTGAAAAAATTGAAATAATCTCATTTCTTACCAATGACAATGGATGGCGTGTTCCTAATTTGATAGGAGACGATGTGCGTGTTAAATCGATACCATCACAATCTGTATCGGCACTCTCAAGAGCATCACGCAATGCATTGATTTTATCTGTTGCAAGATTTTTCAATTGATTAAGCAACTGTCCCATCTCTTTCTTTTGTTCTGCAGGGACATTACGGAAATCATTGAACAACAAAGAAACCTCACCTTTCTTGCTCAAATATTTTATGCGTAGGGCTTCTACATCAGCCAAATTTGCTGCCTGTAAGCCTTCAATCTCAGCCTTTAAGCTATTTATTTTTTCTATCATTGCTATTTTCGCTAATTTTTAGCTACAAAATTACAAAATTTTCCTTTTATAAACCTCATTTCGGGACATTTAAATACCCTCAATATAAGGCTTAGGATTATCTTATGTTAAATATTTTTAAATACACCCTCTTTGTTTTTAAATTTTTTGTTTAATGCCATTTTTTTCGTACTTTTGCATCAGTTTTTCATGGTATTAGATTTAAGGTAAGAAAGTTATTCGTCGTGATGACGGATAATTTTTTTTATACCTACCCAAAACTTTATTTCAGAATATTTGTTTATTCAATAAAAGCAAGTATCTTTGTATTGAAATTTGAAATTCAAAATTCAATTCTTTTAATTGATGCGTATTCAAACAATATCATCACACAAATCTATCCCCAATAAATAAAACAAAAGACATCGGTCAATACAATAGGCACTAATTGTGGAGTATTGAATTCAGATTATTTCTTACATAATCATCTTTTCTATGTATAATATTTCCGATCTTAACTCTATGAGCGATACTGAGCTCAAGTCGGTTGCAGAAAACATGGGTATCAAAAAAATTGACTTGAATAAGAAAGATGAACTCATCTATCAAATTCTTGACCAACAAGCTATTGACATGGCAGCAAACGCTTCTGAGAAAAAGCGCCGTACCCCAAAAGAGAGTAAACCCAAGAAAGAAAAAAAGGTAGCTAACAAAAAAGAAAATAAAGTTTCTTCAGAGGAAATTTCATCTCCACAAGCTCAAGCTGTGGAAACATTCCAAGAAGACATCAGTACCACTGAGATAGAAAAAACTGCAGATGAACAACCTTCTCGCAGTCGTCGTCGCCGTATTAGCAAACCTGAGCCAGTTGAAAATCAAGAAAGCAATGAAAATTCCATTGTCAATGAGGAGCTAAAACAAGAGTCCGAAGTTGCTCTTGACTCTGAAAGCAATGACGATAATGAAAAAGATATCATGACAATGATTGCTCCTCTTGCTAAAGATGCAGAACCTTCATTACCTGCTCAATTTGGAAATACAGAAAAAGAGGAAGCACAAGAGCTTCCAGAGCAAAACTCATCAGAAAAGGTTGAGACGGAAAAGCCTAAAATGGATTTTCGACCAAAAGATTCAGCATTTGGGTCATTCTTCCCTCGTAGTGGAGGACAAAAATTTGTTCCACGTTCACAAAAAGAGAGAGAAGAAGCTGCCGCTGCTGCCGCAATAGCGGCTGCTACTGCTCCAATAATAATAACAGAGCCAGGGAAAGAACAGCAACAAAAACAACTACCGCAACAACAGAAACAATCTAAGAAGCAAAAAAATCGTAACAACAATAACCAGCAACAACCTGCTGCACCACTTTATAATTTCGATGGATTTATTGAAGCGACAGGTGTCCTCGAGGTAATGCCTGATGGTTATGGTTTCTTGCGTTCAAGCGACTACAACTATCTATCATCTCCCGATGATGTATATGTTACACAATCACAGATAAAACATCATGGGCTTAAGACCGGAGACGTTGTTGAAGGGACTATACGGCCACCAAAAGAAGGTGAAAAATATTTCCCTCTTAGCACAGTAAAACAAGTAAATGGACGTTTACCTGAATATATACGTGATCGTGTTCCTTTTGAACATTTGACTCCTTTATTCCCAGATGAAAAATTTGACTTGACAAGTGGAAAGACTTGCAATATTTCTACTCGCGTAGTGGATATGTTCTCGCCTATCGGTAAAGGACAACGTGGATTGATTGTTGCTCCCCCTAAAACAGGTAAAACAATCCTATTGAAAGATATCGCTAACGCTATTGCTGAAAATCATCCGGAGACCTACATCATGATTTTGCTTATTGATGAACGTCCCGAAGAAGTTACCGACATGAGCCGTAGCGTAAATGCCGAAGTTATTGCTTCTACATTTGACGAACCTGCCGAACGACACGTTAAAATTGCAAGCATCGTGTTGGAAAAAGCAAAACGCATGGTTGAGTGTGGACACGATGTGGTTATTCTACTCGACTCTATAACTCGTCTTGCTCGTGCTTACAATACTGTTTCTCCTGCATCAGGGAAAATCCTTTCCGGAGGTGTTGATGCTAATGCTCTTCAAAAACCAAAACGTTTCTTCGGAGCGGCACGCAACATTGAAAATGGCGGTTCATTGACAATCATAGCAACAGCGTTGACCGAAACAAGCTCTAAGATGGACGAAGTAATCTTTGAGGAATTCAAAGGAACGGGCAACATGGAATTGCAACTTGACCGCAAATTGTCGAACAAACGCATATTCCCGGCTGTTGATATTATGGCATCAAGCACTCGTCGCGATGACCTTCTTCTGCGCACTGAAACACTCAATCGCATGTGGATTTTGCGTCGATTCCTGTCTGACCGCAATTCTATCGAAGCGATGGAATTCATCAAAGACCGCATGGAACGTACATCAGACAATGACGAGCTACTACGCACAATGGGTGACTAACAATACAATTTATATTTAGACAACATGGTATTTACTCCTGACGACTACAAATTCATGAAAATTGCAGCCGAGCTCGCCGAAAAAAATATCGACGAGAATGGAGGTCCATTTGGCGCTGTCATTGTGCGCGACGGAGAAGTTATTGCTACCGGCGTTAATCGCGTAACCGCCGACAATGACCCCACTTCACATGCTGAAGTTAATGCAATCAGATCAGCATGCAGGAAAGAAAACACGTTCAAACTTGACAAATGCATCATATATAGCTCTTGTGAGCCATGCCCTATGTGCTTGAGTGCTATATATTGGGCAGGTATAAGTCGCATATATTACGGCAACACCCAAGACGATGCCGATACCATTGATTTCAGCGATAAATTTATTTATAGTGAACTCGACAAGCCAAAAGTTGAACGCGCAATACCATGCATCCACATGCCAAACGATTTCACAATTAAAGCATTCAACAAGTGGAGAAACAAAAGCGACAAAATAGAATATTAATCCTCTAACTTTTAAACAATTATAGCAATGAAAAAGATTTTTATCACATTCATCACATTGGTTGCATTGGTTGCAGGCACTGCAATTGCGGGTCTTCCCATTACAAAAGTTGACCGCGTAAACCCTACCGATGAAATTTTTATCGACATGGCTCTTTCGGCAGCTAAATCAAATGTTGAACAAGGCGGACTTCCATGCGGTGCTGTTGTTATTCTTAATGGAGCTTTGCGCAGTTCTGGTAAAGCAACTGCTACTACCACTGCTGAAGAAAATGCTATTGCTTCTTCTCGCAAGAAAAAGCTCAACATGGCAACTATCTTCACAATAAACGAGCCTACAACTGAAGCCTATAATGCTATATGCCGCTCAGGTGCTGATGCTGTAGTTTTTGTAAACTCTCGTGAAGATGTTATAGCTAAAGGGATTTATCCGGCTGAAGCCTATAACGATGCATTGATTGATTCTACATTGACTAAAGTTCCTATGCATCAAATGGACTACCGCGATGCAAGTACTTTTTTGAAGAACTATAAGAAATAAAATTTAATCAATATTGTGTGCTGTTTAATTGGGAGTATAGCAATCTCCTTGCTGTATTCCCAATTCTTTTAAGCGACGATTTAAGCGGTGTGTAAATTCATAGTTTTTCAACCCCCAGCGTGGAGATATTAGCAAGTTATCAGGCGATTGCGAGACAAATCGTTCAATTGCAATATCAGGACGCACATGCCTCACTGCTTCGCAGCACAATTCTATATACTCATCAACCGTAAATCGAGGTACATCATATTCTCCTCGCTCCACATCAAGAGCCATGCGTGTACCTTTTACGAGCTGTAACTGATGCAATTTAACTGTATCAATAGGCAGACGTGATACCATATCAATTGTTTCAATCATCATCTTATTATCTTCCCCTGGAAGTCCCATTATTAGGTGTAAGCCCACAGGCAAACCGACTGCCGACGTCCGCATCACAGCATCGGCCGTTTCTTTCCATGTGTGGCAACGGTTTATCTTCTCTAATGTCACATTATGAGCCGTTTCCGCTCCATATTCCACCAAGACACAAGATTTTTGATGTATTGAAACCAACTTTTCAAGCAATTCATCAGGCATACAATCAGGTCGAGTGCCAATAATCAACCCGTCAACCTTGTCAACAGCAAGCGCTTCTTCATACAAAGACACCAATTGAGAGATATCTCCATGAGTATTTGTGTATGCTTGAAAATATGCTAAATATCTCATATCGGGATATTTCTTCCCAAAAAACTTTTTCCCCTCTTCAAGTTGTTGTGTAACATTAAGCACAGGTGCGCAGTACGCCGGGTTAAATGTTTGATTGTTACAATAGGTACAGCCACCACGCCCTTTTGTCCCATCTCTATTGGGGCATGTAAACCCTGCATTTACAGCAATCTTCTGCATTTTGCAAGGGAACAATTCGGCAAGAAATTGAGAAAAATCGCGATAACACGCTGCCATTACAGATGCGTTGTTTTATTTTTTAAATATGCATCCAAAATCACAATAGCTGCCATCGCTTCTACAATAGGTACTGCACGAGGCAACACACAAGGGTCATGACGTCCTTTTGCTTTTAATATCGTAGCATTTCCATCAGCATCTATGGTCTCAACCTCTTGAAGTAAAGTTGCAACAGGTTTAAACGCCACTCTGAAATATATATCTTCTCCATTGGATATTCCTCCTTGAATACCTCCGGAATTATTTGTCGTGGTCTTTATATTACCGGCATCATCGGTATAGAAACGATCTATCATCTCACTACCACGCTTCCCTACTCCGGCAAATCCCATTCCATATTCAAAACCTTTGACAGCATTAATTCCAAGCATTGCTGCTCCAAGTTGAGCATGTAGTTTTCCAAATGCCGGTTCACCAAGTCCTACCGGCACCCCTTTTACTACTCCGGTTATCACTCCGCCAATAGTATCTCCATCGGACTTTACTTGACTTATCAAATCATACATTTGTTTTGCAACTGTTGCATCAGGACAACGCACTTCATTACTCTCTATCTTGGATAAATCATACTTAGTATAATCACTATCTAAGCAGATATTTCCCACTTGAGATGTATATGCATATATCTTAACCCCCAATTGCTCCAATGCCTGACGAGCAAATGCTCCAGCCACTACACGAGCAATCGTTTCACGAGCCGATGAACGTCCACCTCCTCGATGATCGCGCAATCCATATTTCTGAGTATAAGTATAGTCGGCATGAGAGGGACGAAAAGTAGTTCTTATATTCTCATAGTCAGTTGAATGTTGATCTCCATTTTCAACAATAAAACCGATTGATGTGCCTGTGGTCTTTCCCTCAAACATTCCTGAAAGGATTTTCACTCGATCTTTCTCATCGCGAGCAGTAACGATTGCCGACTGTCCTGGACGACGACGGTCAAGCTCATTCTGCACTTTTTCGAGATTTATCTCTATACCGGCAGGCATTCCATCTATAACTCCTCCAATAGCAACCCCATGTGATTCGCCAAATGTTGTTACTCTGAATATATTTCCTATACTATTCTTCATCTTCTTCGTTTTTTACTACGATATCAGCGACTACACCGCGCACATATTTTATTAAATCTTGTGGGGCTAATTTCAACTGCAAACCACGCTGACCAGCACTCACAAATATAAATTCAAAATCCAATGCTGTCTCATGGAAAAACGTGGGAAACTGCTTTTTCATACCTATCGAAGTACAACCGCCTCTAATATATCCGGTCAATGGCAACAATTCCTTCATTGGAATCATTTCAGCTTTCTTGGCACCAGCTACTTTTGCCACCTTTTTCAAATCAACTTCACAATTACCGGGAACGACACACACAAAATACCCCGACTTGTCTCCATGAAGAACAAGCGTTTTGAATACCTGATTTATATCCTCTCCAAGTTCTTCGGCAACATGATCGGCAGCAAGATTATTCTCATCCACCTCATAAGGCACTAATTCATACTGAATTTTTGCTTTATCGAGCAATCGAGCTGCATTTGTTTTTTGTATTCCTGCCATTATGCACTGAAATTTTCACAAAGTTAACTAATCATGTATTATTTTCAACGCATTAAATGGCATTTTTGCTTACTTTAAGGTAAAAACTCTATCTGTAACACTCGTTTTGTCTGTTCTTTTACTGCAAAATGGCGAGACGCCCTTATTCCAATTATCCATATGATTTCATCGTTTCGAGTCAATAACCACACTTTTGATTTAGCTTCCAATGATAATTTTGCATCAGAAAATATATCACTCAATTTTTTTGTTCCGCCCATTCCAAATGGCGCAAATCTATCTCCGGGTTGCCAATGTCGCAATTTAAATTCAGCATCACCCGATAATATCTCAGCATCAAAAAACACACTATTGACGTCGGTCTTAAACGACAAGTTTCGATGGTTTTCAAAAATAGAAATATTGAAGTTTATAGGTTTATGAATCGGCTGTTCGAACTTAATAATATATTCATCTTCTTCATCGGCTGGTGAGTTTTTTGATAATATCAACCGCCCTCTATCAAGTAATGCGACATAAGAGTCAGCATAAAAACGTTTTCCGGAATGTTCTTTAGATGTTATTATATCTCGCACATGAGTAAAATTAAAACCATATGGTCGCAACAACTCAAATAACAACGTTTCTGCGCCATCTTCTTCGGCAACAAGCTGAGCAATTTCAATAATATTCTCTTTCTTGTATCTTTTTTCTATCTCAAAAATGCGAGAGCGATAAACGGCCTCATTTCCTTGAAGATTTGCAATAGTCATTGCTATCGCATCACTTGCTCCGGGAAACTGTTCTTCAATCATCGGAAGGATTACATTGCGCAAACGATTACGTTTGAAATCATTCTGAAGATTAGTGCTATCTGTTACATAGTCTAAGTGTCTATCTCTTAAATACTGTTCAATTTCAACACGCCTGCAGGCAAGCATAGGGCGCACAATGCGGTCATTTCGATATGACATACCGGTCAATCCGGCAATACCTGTGCCTCGCAACAGATTTAAGAAAAATGTCTCGATATTGTCATCTCTATGGTGTGCAACAGCAATCACATCGGCTCCAACGTCCATCCGTAAATGCTCAAACCACGCATATCGCAACTCACGACATGCCATCTCTGTTGACACTCCATATTGCGCCTCATAAGCTGGCACATCAAAATCCTTGACATGAATTTCTACGCCAAGACTTTCGGCTAATGCTACAGCGTAGGCACAATCTCGATTAGACTCCTCTCCACGCAGATGGAAATTACAATGAGCTACTACACACTCATATCCTAAAGCTACAAGCACATCGAGCAAAGCCACCGAATCAGCACCCCCACTCAATGCCACAAGCACCTTAGAGCTATCGCCCACCAAGCAACAACTCTTTAACGCCTCGTGTATCTTAAACGAAATTTCTCCATCTCCCCACAAAGTTACACATAATTTACCGATAGCAAAAAAACACTATCTTTATTTATATTCTTTCTCTCACTACTATTTTTGTTTCTAAATGTCACCTTTTCTCAGATTATTTCGTTATTATGGTAAATAACATTTCGTTTAACCTTTAAAATTTTAATTATGTATTTTTTTGACTTTCTTACAGTTTTCTCTATCTGTGTTGCTCTACCGGTATTAATCGTTTGGCTGATTATGCGAAAAAGCACTAATGAAACAAACAAATTATCTCAAATTATTATTACAGCCATGGAAAAGAATATCAATATTGATATTGAGTCTGTAACAAAACTTTTACACAAATCACCGAAAAAAAACATTATTTCTAAATTGCTTATCGGAAACATTTGCTCATGTCTCGGAATTGCCATTGCTGTATTCTTTATCATTTTGGCATATTGTTATAACATGGCTCACTTAAATGATTTTACTAGCTTTATATTATTATCCGGTATAATACTTATCTCCTTAGGTATTGCTTATTATATTACTTATTTCGTTGAGAAAAAGAACAACAAATAAAGAAATCATTAAGGCATGACTAAAGAAGAATTTACTATTAGCATTGCCAAAGAGCAGAAATCATTAAGACGATTTCTGCTTGCTCTATGTTGTGGAGATAAAACTTTAGCCGACGACATTGCTCAAGAGACATTTATAAAAGCCTACCTATCATTAGAGCAATATCACGAAAAGAATAAATTTTCAGCATGGCTAAAAACAATAGCTCACAATACATTTCTCGATTATATTAAATATCACAAGATATATTTGCCACTTGATTATGCTACAACCGAAACAAGCAATGAAAACTCCGATTCATCATTCAAATACCAAG
>JAFXGB010000192.1 GCA_017520235.1 Muribaculaceae bacterium
ATTCTTGAACATGGATTTTGCCATCGCGATGAACTTCGGCTTTTAAATATGATGATAGTGCGTTGACACAAGATACACCTACGCCATGAAGACCTCCGGATACTTTGTAGGAGCCTTTGTCGAATTTACCTCCTGCGTGAAGGACTGTTAATACTACCTCAAGTGCCGATTTCCCTTCTTTTTCGTGCATATCAACGGGGATACCACGCCCATTGTCCACGACTGTGATGGAGTTATTCTCGTTGATGGTAACATCAATATGGTTGGCATATCCTGCAAGAGCTTCGTCGATGGAGTTGTCAACAACTTCATATACTAAGTGGTGCAGACCTTTAACGCTTATATCTCCAATATACATCGCCGGGCGTTTGCGAACGGCCTCCAAGCCTTCGAGAACTTGAATGTTACTGGCGCTATATACCTCTTTTTCTTCTGACATAGTGTATTTGATAATTTTGTTATTCGTAATTGTTATTCCGCCTTTTTGCGGATTTTGCTATCTTGTAAATAGCAAACAAAGATAGCAAAAAAACGTGGTACTGCCAAATTTTTTGACACTAATGACGCGTTTTTGTGGTGCTGTGAAATAGTAAAAAATTGTAAAAAATAAGTATAATGTTTGCATGGCTCATTAAAGAGTCTTACCTTTGCATCGCTTTTTAGCAAACCGGGATGTAGCTCAGCCAGGTTAGAGTACGCGTCTGGGGGGCGTGTGGTCGGAAGTTCGAATCTTCTCATCCCGACAAAAAAATGAGGTTGTTTTATGTGGCAACCTCATTTTTTGTGTTTTATATCTTTTGCCAAGTGTAGTTATATTTGTCTGATTTGCGACTGCGAATGTTGTGCAGTGCATTGTGGAAAGGTCTGTAGAGCAAGAAGAATGGGATTGTTAACATTGCTTTTCGAGAGTGTAATGTTGCTGCTGTTTTCTTCCAAGCGATGATGAGTGGAATCCATAATATTAGAGATAGCACAAAAATGGTTGAAGTTATAACCAAATTGGGTAGCGATGTTATTATTGCTGCTATAGATAGTGTTAGCCATATCCATATCATTGCAGAACATAAGCCGAAAAATGTGTCGGCAGTGTGCTTGATATGTTTTGAGTTGAAATTACGGATTGACTTTTGTTCACGATATACAACTTTTGGCTCGCGACGATAAATACATTCGATGTAGGATTCCGGTGATAGTTCGACAGCGGTGTTGTTAGATGTCGCTATCTCACTAATGAAAATGTCGTCATCTCCATGGTGAAGATTGAGAGATCGTGAAAAACCTTTATTCTTGAAAAATAGGTCTCTGCTATATGCAATATTGGCGTCAATACCACGATAAGGCTTATTTTTAATTGCAGAAGATAGATATTTTGTTGCGTCAATGACTGTATTGAAAGCGCGAGAGCGAGCACCGAGTTTTTTGTCGGCTGAAACGGGATAAGAGGCATAGCCTATCACTATTTCTTTCCCTTTTGCAAAGTGTTGAGCTATTGATGCTAACCACTCTTTTGATTTAATTCTGCAAGAAGAGTTTGTAATTACCACATAATCATGCTTTGCTGCTTTGATGCCTATTGTTAGAGATAATTTCTTGCGGCTTAGATATCTTGCTTCCTCTGGAGTATAAGTGATGTATAAGTTTTTATGAGTTTGGCTTAATTCAGTAACGATGTCTTTGGTCGCTTCAGATGAGCCATCATTTAATACGATAACTTCAAATGGGGATGGATAGCTTTGATTTAAAATATCGGTGAGTATGTGTGCTAAATTGTCGGAGTCGTTGTGGGAATAAACGATTACCGATACTGAAGGTAGTGAATCGGGAGATGAAGCCCTACATATTTTAGCATGCTTTATGATGCATGAAATTCTGCTACGATAAAGTGTTAACAGAAAAACAATGGGGATAATTGTTGCTCCTGTGAGAATGATTGAAATTATAGGGATATTTAGGGAAAACATGATTGTAGTTTGAAATGATGTGCAAAGTTAGCAATTGTTTTATAATTAGACTAAATGTGAGTGACATAATGCTATTTTGAAATAATATTTTAAATGAGTATCTTTGCGCTCGCAAAAATAAATTCGTATTTCAATTGTAATAATACGAGCATTTTGTTCGTTATAAAGAAAAACATTAAGTTAACTAAATGTATAAACTAAATATGAAATCACGTTTCATGTATCTTGTTGTGTGCTTAGCGGTGATGCTAAGTGCATGTTCTACATCTAAGAATTCTTTAACCTATTTTGAAGATATACAGGGAATTGAGTCGGGAAGTGTTCCTTCGACAGAATATTCCGTTAAGATAATACCTAATGACGAATTGTTTATCACTGTAACATCATTGATCCCTCAAGCTACAGCTGTATATAACTTGCCAATCTCCAATCCCGGAATTTTGGAAGTGTTGAACGTTACAACACAACCACAACAACAAACTTTTATCGTGGATAAAGCCGGAGATATTGATTTCCCTCTTGTCGGTAAAGTCCATGTAGAAGGACTTACAACACAGCAAATTAAAGAAAAATTAGTGGAACTTATAGGTAAAGATGTTGACGACCCGATAGTTCGCGTGGAATTGATGAATTTCCGTGTAAACGTGTTGGGTGAAGTAAAAAAACCAGGAGCTGTTTCGGTTAGAAGAGAACGTTATTCAGTGCTTGATGCTCTTGCTGATGCAGGCGATTTGACTGAATTTGGTGAACGCTCTAATGTGTTGCTAATCAGAGAGGAAAACGGCGCAAAGACATATCATCGGTTGAATTTGAATGAAGCGTCAACATTGTCTTCTCCATATTTTTACATGCAACAAAATGATGTGATATATGTGGAACCAAATGAAATCCGCAAGGATAATTCAAAATACAATCAAAATAACGCATTCAAACTTTCGGTGATTTCAACAATCGTGAGCGCATGTTCAGTAATCGCATCACTTGTAATCGCTCTAACAGTAAAATAAAAAACTATGGATAATAATACATCAAAAAGGCGAAGCGATATAATTGACATTACCGGATTGCTAAAGACTTATCTCTCAAAATGGTATTACTTTATTATTTCGGTGGGAATTTGTGTAGCGCTTGCTCTATGCTATATTGCAATTAAAAAAGCAGTGTATCAAGTAAATGCTAATGTGCTCATTTCACAGGAAGAAGGTGGCGGTGGAAGCATGTTGACTGATGTCACATTTGGTTTATTTGGCGGAAGTGGATATGTAGAAGATGAAGTATTTGTTGTGTCTTCTCACTCTGTTTTGAGTGATGTAGTTAAAGATATGCAAATAAATAAAAAACATCTTGTAAAAGATGGTCTGTTAAAGTCTTTTAAGTATAAAGATTATCCTGTAGATGTTTATTGTAATCCATCTATTCCAGATACTTTGCGCGTTACTTTACAGTTTAAAGTTAAAGTAAACGAAGATGGAAATATCAGTGTTGTTGTAAAGAAAGGGTGGCGAACACAAGGAGAGGTTGAAGCAACATCATTCCCTGTAAATGTATCAACTCCATATGGCGTTTTTGTGATAGATAAGACTGAATATTTTGTGCCGGGGGAAGATTTAGCTACAAATATATATTTTTCTAGTTATAGCGCATTTGCTGAAGATTTATCTGAAGATTTATCAATATCTATAGCAAGTAAGAAATCAAATGTTATTGCATTAGGTCTAAAGCATACTGATATTGATTTTGCAAAGGATTTGTTGAACAATATTATTGCAAAATATAATACGAGAGGAGTTGATGAGGCAAATTTGAAAAGTCAAAAGACTATCGACTTCATTGATAGTCGTTTGTCATTGTTAGTTAATGATTTGGATGCCTCAGAATCAAATATTGAGAAATTCAAGAAAGAACGAGGAATTGTTGATGTTGGGTCAGAAGCATCATATTTAATGGGACGAACCAACACATTGGAAAATAAATTAATAAATGCTGAGACCGAATTTGAAATTCTGTCAATGACTCGATCATTTGTCTCAAATCCAGAAAACAATAAATCGCTAATCCCATATTCTTCGGGAGCAGGAAGTGCAAGTAGTATTATTGCAAGTTATAATTCGTTAATAATGGAAAGAATGAAACTTGCAAATAACGCGAAGACAAACAATAAAGTACTTCAAGCTTTAGACGAACAAATAAGTGCGTTACGAGGCAATATTATTGAAACATTAAATAAAAGTTATGAAACAACTCTATATAGGTTAAATGAGTTGAGAGCTGAAACTCGAGAGTCTCAATCAAAACTAAATGTAATTCCTACTCAGGAACGCGAATTTAGAAATATTATGAGACAGCAATCTATTAAAGAAAATTTGTATATTTTCTTATTGCAAAGAAGAGAAGAGTCGGCAATGATGTTGGCCAATTCAGTTCCTAAAGGTATTATTGTAGATGCAGCATACTCATTAAATGAACCTGTGGGAATGTCAAAAATAATGATTCTTGCATTATCGATATTGTTTGGATTGTGTATTCCTCCAATCTATTTCTATATTAAGAAAATGTTGCGAACAAAATTCTCAACAAAAGAGGAAGTGGAACAGAAGACAAATATTCCTATTCTCGGGGAAATGTGTACAAGCAACAGAGAAGAAACATTGGTTGTAAAATCGGGAGGATCATCATCGGCTGCAGAGTTGTTCCGATTGATACGCTCAAATCTTCAATTTATTCTTGGCGGGATGAATGACAAAGTTGTTCTATTGACATCAACTATATCGGGAGAAGGTAAATCATTTATCTCTATCAATCTAGCGGCCTCTCTTGCTATGTTAGGTAAAAAAGTAGTGTTGGTGGGAATGGATATTCGTTGCCCAAAATTAGCTGAATATTTGAATTTAAAAGTCAATAAGGGATTGACTGAATATCTATCAGCTCAATCAATTACACTTGACGATATTGTTATAAAAGATGCAATGCAAGAGAATATGGATATTATTGTAGCGGGTCCTATACCTCCTAATCCATCGGAATTGCTCGCCTCTTCAAAAGTTGATCATTTGTTTACTGCATTGCGTGAGAAATATGATTATATTATTGTCGATAGCGCACCTGTTGGAATGGTAAGTGATACATTCTCATTAGCTCGCATCTCAGATGCAACAGTATATGTTTGTCGCGCAAATTATACTAATCTAAAAGATCTCGAATTTATCAATTCTCTTTATGCCGATAACCGCTTGAAACGCATTTCGTTGGTGGTAAATGGGACGGAATCAAAGAAAGGCTATGGCTATGGCTATGGCGAAACATTTAAAGGGAAATAGCTTCAAGTGTACTTGCGACTGATATGAGTGGAGTATATAAATGGAGTGCTATTGACCGAGTTTGTAATTCGGTAATGACTTTTGTAGGAAATGTCATTTTAGCTCGCATATTATCTCCTTACGATTTTGGATTATTGGCAATGACCGCAATTTTTGTGGCTATTGCCTATAATGTTTCAGGATGTGGTTTAAGTGATGGCTTAATAAAAAAAGCTAATCCCACAAATCGTGATTATTCTACGGTTTTTGTATTTAATTTAGTGTTTGGATTAGCATTTTGTGTAGTCTTTATTTTCTTAGCACAACCGATAGCTAATTTCTTTGGATATAAAGAATTAGAACAGATAATGTGGGCAATAGGTATTTGCTTTGTCTTCTCGGCAATGACTTTCACTCAAGAAACGAAAATGCGCAAAGAGTTGGATATGAAGCGAATGGCAGTTGTGAGATTGTCTGCAACAGCGTCTTCTTTAATTCTAGGAATTTATTTAGCACTTGCCGGTTATGGATTTTGGGCATTAGTCTCAACTCGCATATTTTTATCTATATTCTTGTTTATCTATTATGTGATATTATCTAGATGGATGCCTAAAATCGCATTTTATAGTGATTCTTTTAAAGAAATGTTTGGATATGGAGTCCACTTGATGTTGTCTTATGTATTTACTCAAATAGGTCGTAATGTAAATTCATTTGTGTTGGGTAGGTATTCGCCAGTGGCAGCAGGTGTGTTTTCGCAAGCACAAAAGTTGCAAGAGGTCCCATATAGTATAATTGAGTCAGTTTTTAATTGGCCCTTTTTTGCCGTATTATCAAATGAACAAGATGCACAAAAGCGCCGAAAATTAGCTCAAGATATGTTCCAGAATATTTTATGGATTGGAGTCGTAATAGGAGCATTATTGGTGCTATTAGCAAGTCCCGGTATTAGAGTGTTATATGGCGAAAAATGGATTGAGGCAATTCCTATCTTTAGACTATTAATATTGTATGGAATATTTACATCAATGAAATATTTTTTCCAAACGATATTGAAAACATACGGAAATACAAGAACTATAAAAAATCTAACATTTATCGAAATTGTATTGCAGTTAGTTTTGCTTGCAATAGCGTTTAGATTTGGAATATATTGGATCACAATATCACAAATTGTTGCATTGGGAATCATTATGCTATTTTATTTACGATGGTATATGAAGATAGAAGAGATGTCTTTAATGCAAATAATAACATCAATAGTAAATACAACTGTAGTCCCATTAATCGTTTTTGCTATTGTGTTAATTGGTTATTTGTATTGGGATGGTTGCATTTCAGTATATGTAAATATATTGTTTACATTGATGTCCTTTGGTGTTTTGTTTGTGTTATTTAACGAACTTATCCGTCCATCAATGTATATGAACTATAGAAAAAAGTTAGTGACAAAAAAACTAAATAATAAATGATTAACAAAATAAATATATCTTTAGATAGCGGCAATGAGGCAAAAGAGCAGTTGTCAATTTCTCGCCAGGAGTGGGGTTGGACATTGTTGTTTTTGCTATCAATGTCTATGGTTGGGTTGTCTTTCCCATTAGGATATGTTGGTTTGATAATTGTTTTGCTTAATCGTTTTATTAAGGATAGATATGACTTTGTAATTTGTTTTACGATATTAACTGGGAGATATGCATTGGTTGGCGATGAAGATTTGCCGTTCAAACCAATGGATTTGGCTTTTGTTATATCTGTTATTGGATTCTTTGTGTATAAAAAATCCCCAATTGTGAAGAAGATAATGGTCGCGATGCTTCTTTATGCATTGGTGTTATTTATGCTTGCAAAGACAAGCGACGAGAGAATGTCGGTGCAGTTTATGAGGATGCGTTATTATTTGATGATTTTCTATGTTTTTGTGCCATTGATGGCTTTTTCTGGACGAGATTTTTATATAAAAATATTTTTTAAGAAATTATTTCCCTATATTTTAATATTAAGCGCATTTTATATAATTGATGGATTTATATTAAATGGGTATGTCTTAATCCCGAATTCTTATACGTGGGTAAATGAGAAATCTATATTTTATAGTTTATTATGGAATCCATTATCAACTAATTTCCCTCGAAAATATCCCCAAGGATTATTTATTCTTTGCATGTGTTTGTTCCCCATAATGAAGTATTATAAGTTGTCGGTAAAGCAATGGATTGTTATTGGCTTAGCTCTTGCAACGACTCGCACAATGACTTTTATATTTGGAATAATTTTTGCCTATGTAGTGTTCCAAGGTCATTTAAAAGCAGTGATGAAGTATTTGGTAGGTGCTTTAATTGCTGTTGTCGTTTTATATTATATTGATGGGGCTATGGGTGGTTTTCTGCGCATTCAATCAACATTTGATCAATTTGTTGCGCTAGATGTCGCTCAAGATGAG
>JAFXGB010000193.1 GCA_017520235.1 Muribaculaceae bacterium
ATGACAACAACTCACTATGTCAACTACACAATTGCCCTACCCAACGACCAAGTGAAGTTTACAATTTCGGGGAATTACCTGCTAAAAGTGTTCCCAGAGGATAATCCCGACGAAATTCTACTACAAGCACGTTTCTCTGTAAGCGAAAACACGATGAAAGTGTCGGGCGGAGTTACATCTCGCACCGATATCGACTACAACAATCGACATCAGCAACTATCAGTCACTGTTGATGCCGACAAGGTGAAAGTGCAAGATATGTTCAACGATCTCAAGCTCGTTATTACGCAAAATGGACGTATAGATAATCAGGTTATAGTCAGCAAGCCATTGCGCATTGCCGGGCGTATTGCCTATTTTGAGCATCTTCAACCACTCATCTTCACTGCAGGTAATGAATACCGCCGCATGGAGATTATTTCAACCTCATATCCAGGAATGGGCGTTGAGGGAATCAGCTATGCTCATCCTCTTTACCACATGCTATTGACTGTTGACAAGCCAAGATATGCAAGTAGCTACACATATGATCAAACTCAATTTGGGCGATACAAAATACGCGAATACAACTCTGCAATGAGCAATATCGAGGCCGACTATGTTGTAGCACATTTTGCACTCGAAATGCCTGAGCTGATAAATACCGATATTTTCCTTGACGGAGATTTCACCTATCGCCGTTTTTCCTCGGAATCTCGCATGATATACAACCCAGCGACAAACTGTTATGAAAAAAATCTTCTACTAAAACAAGGAGCTTATAACTATCAATATCTTGCAGTGCCTACCGGCTCAATGCAAGGTAAAACATCAATCGTGGAAGGTAATTTTTATCAAACAATAAATGAGTATATAGTAATGGTTTATCATCGTCCTCCGGGAAGCAGATATGACCGACTTGTGGGAACTACATTTATATATTCAGGACGTTAAACTATTGAGATTTTAATAAATTGGAAACTAAAGACGAAGAAACCATAATGTTACAAATTAAAGATACCCTCGTTTCGCTCGATCTTGCCGAGCAATTTTTCTTGTGTGACCTTGACAGCTGTCTTGGAGAGTGTTGCATTGAAGGTGATGCAGGAGCTCCCATCACAAAAGAGGAATATGAAAAACTGAAAGAGATACTCCCTATTGTGTGGGACGATCTCATGCCACAAGCACAAGAGGAGATAAAAGCCAATGGTGTGGGATATATCGACGAAGAGGGAGACCTCGTTACATCAATCGTCAACAACCGCAATTGTGTGTTCACCTGCTATGCTCCCGGGGGAATGTGCCAATGTGCAATTGAAAAGGCCTATCGCGAAGGGCGCACCGATTTTTATAAGCCCATCTCATGCCACTTATACCCATTGCGACTAACCGAATATGCATCTTTTACGGCTGTAAACTATCACCGTTGGAAGATATGCAAATGTGCAGAATTGCTTGGTCGCAAAGAGGGAGTGAGAGTCTATCAGTTCTTGAAAGAGCCACTCATTAGACGTTTTGGCAAAGAATGGTATGACGAGCTGTGCCTCGCCTGCGAAGCCTACCTTGAAGAATATGGCAAATAAGAAACAAAAAAATGTCGCTACCCCAAAAAGTTGTAGCGACATTTTTCTTTAAAATTCCTATGAGAAAACTAATCTGTTACCGAAATAAGGTTGCCATCAAGGTCAAAGCGATATTCATCTTTAAACCACTCCGATGTTTCAATCTTTATATTTGATTGATTAAATTCAACCTCCTCTACTTTATTTAATAGATTGCGAGAGCTTAATTCTGTATAGATTTTTACAGGCAAAATCTCCTTAAGGATTGCTTGAGAGATCTTTTTATTTCCGGCTTCAAGCTTTAGCAATTTGCCTTTAGCATCAAATGCCATATCAACGCCATTTTTAAGTTCGATATCAAAATAGCCATTATCTTGTTCACACTCCCGAATATTTACCGATGCATAGTGTTTCTTAATAAAAGATTGTGCTTCAGCAGGGAGCTGAGACACATCAACATGGCGATCGGCTCTTGCAGTAAAACCAACTACTAATACCAACGTCACAATAGCGACTAATCTTGAGAAATTTTTCATAAACATATATTACTTTAGGTTAATCAATAAAATAGACAACCCACAAACGCATATGGTTTAATAACGTTTGTGGGTTTTATTATTTATTAACTAAAATATCCGCTAAACTTTGTTTGCGCGTTTGCGTTCTATTTCGTCAAGAATAATTTTGCGTAAACGCAAGTGGTTTGGAGTTACTTCTACATATTCATCCTCTTTGATATATTCTAGCGCTTCTTCAAGACTGAATACCACAGGAGGAATGATG
>JAFXGB010000017.1 GCA_017520235.1 Muribaculaceae bacterium
GACTGGCGTGGTGGTCGTGCAGCTGCTGGTAACATCATCCCTTCTTCTACAGGTGCTGCTAAAGCTGTAGGTAAAGTTATTCCTGAACTTAACGGCAAATTGACTGGTATGGCAATGCGTGTTCCTACTCTTGACGTATCAGTAGTTGACCTTACAGTTAACTTGGCTAAACCAGCTACTTACGCTGAAATCTGCGCTGCTATGAAGGAAGCTGCAGAAGGCGAACTTGCAGGTGTTCTTGGTTACACTGAAGATGCAGTTGTATCAAGCGACTTCCTTGGCGACACTCGCACTTCTATCTTCGATGCTAAAGCTGGTATCGCTTTGACTGACACATTCGTGAAAGTTGTTTCTTGGTATGACAATGAAATCGGTTACTCTAACAAAGTCCTCGAACTCATCGCTCACATGAAGAAAGTTAACGGTTAATAATTAGACTCATCTAATATAACCCAAGCCTCAATCTCACGATTGAGGCTTTTTTTTGTTGAAAAGACACAGAAAGGGGGTGGCTCAGATGAGTTACCCCCTTTCTCTTATTGAATTTGCTTCAGTATTAGTCTTCTTCGATAGAGAAATCGTCGGGAAGAGTGGTATCAAAGTCGGGTTCTTCCATTTCGTCTTTCTCAGCTCCTTTAGATGCACCGGCATGTGCATCGCCCAACAATGCTTGCATGATTTTTTCTTCAAGTTCTTCAGCAAGTTCGGGATTATCGGCAATCACACGTTTTGCAGCATCACGCCCTTGCGCGAGCTTGCTACCATCATAGCTAAACCATGAGCCACTCTTTTGGATAATGTTATATTCGACACCGAGGTCAATGATTTCGCCTGATTTAGAAATACCTTCGCCAAACATGATATCAAACTCAGCGCGCTTGAATGGAGGTGCAACCTTGTTTTTCACAACTTTCACGCGACAATGGCGTCCCAATACATCTTCACCATCTTTAATGGGTGTACCTGGGCGAATATCAATGCGCACCGATGCATAAAATTTCAAAGCGTTACCACCGGTAGTAGTTTCTGTTGGGCCAAATACCATGCCTCCAATTTTATCGCGCAACTGATTGATGAAAATACATGTTGTGTTGGTGCGAGAGATTGAGCCTGTCAATTTTCTCATTGCTTGAGACATGAGGCGTGCTTGCAAACCCATGTTGCGGTCGCCCATTTCACCCTCGATTTCACTCTTTGGAGTCAATGCTGCAACAGAGTCAACAACAAGGATATCGATTGCTGATGAGCGTATGAGTTGCTCAGCTATTTCAAGTGCTTGCTCTCCATTATCAGGTTGTGCAATTAGAAGGTTATTTACATCAACGCCCAATTTTGCTGCATAGAAACGATCAAAGGCATGTTCGGCATCGATAATCGCTGCAATACCACCATTTTTTTGAGCTTCAGCTATCGCATGAATAGCAAGAGTAGTTTTACCTGATGACTCAGGTCCATAAATTTCAATAATGCGACCACGAGGATATCCACCCACTCCAAGTGCGTAATTTAGCCCTATTGAGCCGGTAGGGATTACCTCCACATCTTCAACGCTATCATCTCCAAGTTTCATTATCGCCCCGCGACCAAAACTTTTTTCGATGCGATCCATTGCCTGATTTAAGGCATTAAGCTTCGCCATGCGTGGATCATCCACCTTGGCAGCCTTCTTTATTGTCGCTTTTTTCTTTTCCATAATTATGTTGATTGTATTATTTGCTATTTGCTGAGCAAGTCAATGATTTGCTGACCTGCATTTTTTGTATCTACTTTATTTATGATGTGAGTAATTTCATGGTTAGCATTGGTAATGAATGTTGTTCTAACTGTACCCATGCTTTCACGACCACACATTTTTTTTAACTGCCACACGCCAAATGCCTGATTAAGCGTTTTATCCACATCGGCGATGAGCGTAAATGGCAACGAATGTTTCTCAGCAAACTTCTGATGACTTGCGGCAGAGTCCTTACTCACACCTATCAGAGCATAGCCCATCACTTGCAGTTCTTTATAATAATCTCTCAAAGAACACGCTTCGGCAGTACATCCCGATGTATTATCCTTAGGATAAAAGAATATTATAATGGGTTGACCAGCATACTGTGCTGATGTTATCTCTTTGCCATTAGCATCTAAGCCAAGCACTTCTGGTATTTTATCTCCTATTTTCATATTACAAAAGTACAATCTGTGTTGTGTGATTATTTAGCCTTATTATGTTAAAATATTTTAATGAGGTGATTTTTATTCTCTTCTGCTAAGATAGTGATTTTATGTGAGACAACAAAGATGTGGAATAACATTGAAAATATTTTTCGTTATGACAAACTTTATCCCAGTTCAAATGTTATAATATCAGCATAAGAAAATATTCCATTGCAATATATGTGATAATGATTGGTTTATTAATGGTGATCGGGAGATACTGAGATAGTATTTCCCGATTTCTTATAAGAAAATGGCGCTGGAGCCTAAGCACCAACGCCATTTAATTGTATTTGAAGCTATAAATTATGCTTTTTTAGCTTTCTTCGCATTACGACGACGGTCAGTCAAGTAAGCGATAGGTGAAGCCACATAGATTGTTGCAAGAGTACCAACGATAACACCTACCAACATTGCAAATATGAAGCTACGGATTGATTCGCCGCCAAGGATGAAGATACATAACAACACAAGCAATGTAGTGAATGATGTCATGAATGTACGGCTCAATGTACTATTAATTGATTTATTGATAGTCTCACCAAAGTTTTGTTTTGGGAACAATCCAACGTTTTCACGCACACGGTCAAAGACTACCACTGTGTCATTGATTTGGTAACCGATAACGGTCAAGATTGCAGCAATAAATGTTTGGTCAATCTCCATTGCGAATGGAAGTATACCCCAACACAATGAATATAAGCCCATGATGAAGAATGCTGTAAATGCTACTGCTGAAACAGCACCAACAGAGAATGCTACGTTGCGGAAACGAATCAAGATGTACAAGAACATTGCGATAATAGAAAGGATTACAGCAATGATTGCACCTGTACGCATGTCGTCAGCAACTGTAGGACCTACTTTTTGAGAACTCATGATACCTTGAGTTTCGTCAGTAGTAGAGAATTCTCTTTCAGTCATGCCATCGCGAAGATTTTCTTGAAGAACTTTGAAAAGAACATCAGTAATTTCTTTTTCTACCTCTGGAGCATCTTCATTGATTTTATAGTTAGTAGAGATGCGCACTTGATCAGCTCCTTCGATATTGATAACTGATACTGTTGAATTAGGGAATTCTACCGCAAGCTTGCTTTGAATTTCGCTTGGTTTAACAGGATTGTCAAGTTTTACGATATAGTTGCGACCACCTGAGAAGTCAATACCTTGGTTAAGACCACGCATTGCAAATGAAGCAATCATAACTACGATGATAGCAGCACAAGCGATGAAGCTGACTTTGCGTTGACCAAGGAAATCGATTTTTGTATTTGTAAGAATGTTGCGTGAAATACCTGTTGCAAATGTAAGGTTTTGGAATGGCTTAGCTTTA
>JAFXGB010000194.1 GCA_017520235.1 Muribaculaceae bacterium
ACTAATAATTGCCCTACTACACACATTTTTCCTCTTGAAAAAATCTCAACACATTAAAGTCAATGGATATAATCTCGCTCTCCACCAGCACAAGGGAATTGTCCCATTTTCATGGTGCCGATGGATTGTAATGAATCAAAAAGATTACGATGAACAAGGCGATTTAATCATTGCTCACGAGAGTGCACATCTAAGAAAGAGACACTGGATTGATCTGATAATTGCCGAATTAGTTATTATTTTGAATTGGTTTAACCCCGTAGCGTGGCTCATGCGTTCGGCACTACAAGATATTCATGAGTATGAAGCAGATGAAAGTGTATTAAAATCAGGCAACGTAAATATTGAAACGTATCAATTATTTTTAATAAAAAAGACTGTCGGCACAAGGTTCGCTGCCATTGCCAACAGTCTAAATCACAGTTCACTTAAAAAACGTATAACTATGATGTTATCAAAAAAATCTCAAAGCAAGGCACGCATGCGCGCTTTAGCTTTAGTGCCTGCAACGGCACTCGCATTGGTCTTTGTCAATAACTCGGCTATCGCTTCAACATTGTCAAGCGTCGCTTCAACCGAAGCTGTTGCCAATATGTCGGACAAAGATAGTGAAAAATCTTCAGTAATTTCAGTTCAACATGCCACCGACAACTCAAAAGGCGATGTTATTAAAGCTCCTGATGAAATGCCACAATTCCCTGGCGGAATGAAAGCTTTGATGGAGTACATATCCCAAAACATCAGATACCCTGAAGAAGCCATAAAGGCTAATAAAGAAGGAACTGTAATTGTTCAATTTGTCATTACTAAAACAGGAGAAATTGAAGGAACTAAGGTCGCACGCAGTCAAGGAGAATCACTTGATGCCGAAGCCGTGAGAGTTGTAAATTCTCTTCCTAATTTCATCCCTGGAAAAGTGGATGGGAAGCCAGTAAACGTAATGTACACTATTCCCATTAAGTTCAAAATGAGCGCCAACAATAACAAATAGAGACAGCATCGCTCGGTACGACATCAAAAGTACCGAGCGATTTTCTTGATATATTGTTAGGCATTTTGTAATTTCGTGAAAATTATATCCATGAAATATATTTCTTTCATACTAATATTTTGTTCCATTTTGAACACCCCTTTAACCAATGCACAAAACATTGGCAAACCCAAAATCACCGCAACGAAGGAAATTAGCATCTGTGATAAATCCCTTTTTACCAATAATATCAATGATATCAATATCGCTTTTTCAAACATTGGTTCTTATCTAAAAGATATAAACCAGCAAAATTGCATTAAATGTGAAATATCAAACATTTCAGATAACGATTACTTATTATGGGTAGAGCGTATTGATTCATTAAATCAAGAACAAGATTCATTAAAATATTTCAAAAAGAAGATTGGAATGTTTTCTATTATGAACATAATCAATGAATATGGTAGTACACTTGAAATAGACAATCTTGAAACATTCCCACAACTATATACCACCTTCTTTAAAGTAATTAGTCCTCATGAGAAATTTCATATCTATATCCTTTACTCTAATTCAATAAATGAGGATAAAATTAGAAATTCAATAAAATTATTGCAATTGGATTATTCTAATATTTTTAATTCATACAATAACGACATATTTAAATCATTATCTTATCGCTATAATAATTTAATTCTACATATTGACTGATTTTACTCCGTCAAATACAAATTCTCAAGTCTTCAGTACACATGGGCTAATGGATAATCTACAATAAAGTTGTATCTTTGTGGCATGAGTGCAAAAGGATTTTATGAGGGGTTAGCTATTGAGACGCAAGGTTCCATTGCAAGTCTTAGCCGACGCGCAACACTGGTTTCATGGTTGCGTGTTGCAGTATTTATTGCAATTGTTGCCGGCATTTATTTGCTTTGGGATAGTTCTACATTGTGCATCCTTTCATCAGTTGCCGGATTAGCGATATTTCTATTTCTCATAAAGTATCACGACCGCTTGTTGAGGTTAAAAGCACGACAAGAAACGAAATTGCATCTTGCCCAATCACGATTGAGAGTAATTGCCGGGGACCTCTCCTGCCAACCACAAGGACGCACACACATTGACCAGATGCATCGTTTCAGTTTTGACCTCGATATATTTGGGGCAGACTCACTATATTCCATACTCGACTCGACAGCTACTTCAATCGGAGCGTCTCATCTTGCCCATTGGCTGAAAAATCCTCTTACCGATAATGATGCTATCGTTGCCCGTCAAAAAGCAATCAAAGAGTTGGCACAGATGAACACTCTGCGCACCGAGTTTCACGCATCGGGAAAGACAATTGAGAAAGAGGAACGACAAGAGACTCCCGATTTCTCAAATCGCCCTTCATTTCATCTCCCTATACCCCTCACCATTTTGGCTTATTGCGCTGCACCTACTCTCATCGCATTTATAATATTAAATGCAATGGGATTTATTCCCGGTACTGCTATTATGTGGCTGATTGTCGGATATTTATTTGTTGCGTCCCTCGCAAGCAAAAAAACCAGCAAATTACATCAATGGCTCTGCTCTACTGTAGAACGATTAACTTCTCGCGAACAACTATTTCAACAAATTGAAAATACACAATTTCAATCATCATTGATGATTAATCTACAAAACAATCTCAAACAGAATAATGAAAACGCATCTCAATCGATTAAACGACTCTCTCGTCTATTAAAATCCCTTGATCAACGTTACAATGCCGTTGGATTCATTCTATTTAATGGGACTATGCTTTGGGATATTACCATCATTAACCGCATTGACCGATGGATGGAAAAATATGGTGATAATCTCACTACATGGATGAATACTTTGGGGGAAATTGATGCGTTGTGTGCATTGGCAACATATGCCTTTGAAAATCCCGAATACACATATCCTCAGATTGATGCCACCGGCAAAACTATAATGCAAGCTGAAGAGATGGGGCATCCATTGATCCACAAGTCTAAACGCATCAACAACCCTTTGCCCATCATGGCACAACATTCTTTCATCATAATCACCGGTGCAAATATGGCGGGCAAAAGCACCTATCTGCGAACAATAGGCATAAACTATTTATTAGCAATGGTGGGAGCTCCGGTTGCCGCTAAATCAATGATATTCACTCCGGCGTCTCTATTTACAGGATTAAGAGCCAACGACTCTCTTGCCAACGGTGAAAGTTATTTCTTTGCCGAACTGAAACGCTTGCAAGCCGTAGTCGATGAAGCGTCGCAGGGCAAACCGATGTTTATTCTTCTTGACGAAATTTTGCGAGGGACTAATTCTGCCGATAAACAGCGAGGCTCACTTGCATTGGTGAAAAAATTAATCACATTACCCATTGGTGGTGTTCTTGCCACACATGACCTTGTACTTGGAAACCTTGCCAATGAATTTCCCAATAACATATCGGCATATTGTTTTGAAGCTGAAATCAAAGACGACAATCTCACATTTGACTACACGCTACACGAAGGAGTAGCACATAATCTTAACGCCTATTTCCTTATGGAGAAAATGGGTATAGTCTAACTAAAACTCAATGGAAAATTTATCACTATCTGAAATAAAAGAATTACTTGATAGAGAAGCCTCTCGCATAAATAATCTCGATTTCATTTCTCGCGACCCGGTACAATTTCCTCGACGCTTTGAGCGACTGCATGATATTGAAATCGTTTCATTACTTAGTGCGACAATCGCATGGGGAAATCGCAAAATGATATGTGCCAACTGCGAGAAAATGCTATCTCTGATGGAATATCGTCCTTTTGATTATGTGATGGACAAAGGTTATGAAGAGCTGCCCGATATGAACATTCACCGCACCTTTTTTGCCAAAAATCTGCGTCATTATCTGCGTGGACTAAACAAAATATATTCCAAACATGGCTCTCTACAAGAATTTGCACGCAAAATGGGCATCAACAATTCTGAATTCCCATCTTGGTCACTTGTTGAAGCATTAAATAATATACTTGCCGAAGCCAATGGCGGACAACAAGACTGTCGCTGCCTGCCCGGCAACCTTAAAACAACAGCCTTAAAACGCATCAACATGGCTTTGCGTTGGCTCGTGCGCAATGATGGGATAGTGGATATGGGCGTGTGGGACGTCATTAAACCTTCACAGCTTTTTATCCCTCTTGATGTGCATGTAGGAAACACTGCACGACAACTTGGGCTGCTCAATCGCAACGCCAACGACCGACGCGCTGTAGAAGAACTCACTGCAACACTACGTTCATTCCGACGCGAAGACCCGGTGTGGTATGACTATGCTTTATTTGGAATTGGCGTTGATAATCTCTCCGTTTAAGATAGATTAACGCACTTAAATTCACATTACGCAACGCTTTTCCGTAACTTTACCAAATTAATACAAAAGTTACATCTCTATGAAGAAATTTTTCACAACATTTATAGCATTATTTATAGCTACATTTTCAATGCTTGCCGATGGAGAAGGCGCAAAAATCAGTTTCTTGGAAAAAAGCCATGATTTTGGCACTATCAAAGAAGCAAATGGCCCTGTGAGCTATGAATTTGAGTTCAAAAACGTGGGAGATGAGCCATTAGTAATACTTTCGGCAAGAGCAAGTTGCGGTTGTACGAAGCCCGAATATCCCGAAAAACCCATCAAACCAGGAGAGAAAGGCAAAATAAAAGTAACCTACAACCCTGCCGGACGTCCAGGCGAGTTTGACCGTAAAGTGAAAATTCAAACCAACGATAAAGGTCGTCGTCCCGTTTTGAAAATCACAGGAGTAGTAATTCCTCAAAATAATGGTGAAGAATAACTATGAAACTGCATAAAATCACATCACTATTTGTTTTTGCTTTAGCTTGTTTTGCTACTTCAGCCCAACCTAAAGCAGAGTGGGTTTCTACATCTCACTACTACGGCATCATCAATGAAAACGATGGTGATGCAAAATGTACATTCACACTCATAAACACAGGCGACAGCCCTCTTGTAATCACTAATGCTCGTGCTACGTGTGGTTGCACACGCCCCAAATATTCAAAAGAAGCTATCGCTCCCGGTGACTCAATGACAATATCGGTGAGTTATGACCCTGTTGGGCGTCCTGGTCGATTTAAAAAGAAAATCTATATTGATACTAACACTGAGCCAAAACGCTCAACATTGGAAATCTCCGGAGTTGTTATTGCATCAGAAAAAACCATAAAAAGCCGTTTCCCGGTAGATGCAGGCGAGCTAAAACTACGCTCTGCTATCGTTCCATTTGGGAAAGTGATGAAAGGCAAAATCAAAACGTGCTTCCTTGACGCTTACAACATAAGTAGCGACTCGGTTACTCCTCGATGGGAAAACTTGCCTGAATATATTTCAGTTATGATCTCTCCTAAGATTATTCCTCCCGGCGAACAAGCAACATTTACATTTTATATAAACACCCTTAAATGTCCCTCATGGGGAATGGTAGAGGATAGCGTGATGCTCATCCCTGA
>JAFXGB010000018.1 GCA_017520235.1 Muribaculaceae bacterium
ATCCCCACATATTGCTCAACCGGAGAATATCCGGCACTACAACCTTGAGTGCGCATTGTCGATGTGGCCTGACCATCATCATTATAATGTTTCGACAATCCAAAATCAATTAGCATTGGCTTTATCAACCCATTTGTCAATTGATTAAGCATCACATTTGCAGGTTTTATGTCAAGGTGAGTTGTTTGATTCTTATGAATAGCCTTTACTGCATCACAAATAGGCATCAACAAGTCAAATGCTTCAGATATCGTTAAACGCTTTTTCGACATTACATGATTACGCAAATTATCTCCATTGAGATACTCCATTGCGTAATATGCGGTATTATTTTCTTCGAAAACCTCTTTAACCTTAACAATATTGGGGTGATGTAGATTTTTTAATCGTTGTGCTTCAGCTATAAAATCGGCCTTTGATACTGTTACAATATCAAGAGAAGGATTTGAACAAGTGACCCTACCGGTTGCATCACGTTCACAATGCTTCTTAACAAAGTGCTCTTTTAATGCAAAAGCTTGATCCATAACAATATTCCCAATCTGTATTGTGGCTGTAACTTTATAGGTAATACCGAAACCACCCGACCCTAATACCGATTCAACTTTATATTGATGGCCACCATTATTTAATATTGTACCCTCCTTGAGTTTCATATGATGCGATTTTTATTGTGAAAAAGTCATTAACAACTCTTTCGAGCTGCAAACAATTTATCACATATCTGTTTTGATTTGACTATAGTTAGCGATAATGCTACACAACGTTTTTAATACACATTACAAAATTAATCAATATTTCAGAACTTTTGCAACACAAATTAATCTTTTTGTGACAAAATGTGAATTTTGAATGACAAAACTTCTTTTTCGCATTGTTCATATACCCTTTTTGACCATTTACATAGCATAATTTTCTATCTGAATTTTCAAATAGTTGTATATTCATAAAGTTAACTCTTGTTTTTTATCCGTAGAACGATTGATTATTTTGTGATTAGCGGGTTTTTGATTAATTTTGTGGTGATAATTATCAAATTACTACATGAATAATCAAGAAACTCCTATAAAACGCACGGTTCTCGACTACAACGACATCTCTCATATGGTGCCTTGGTTTAAAGGCAAAGAGAAGTTGGTAAACCGCTTGCTTAAATTCTTATCAGTTGATAAAGTCAATTGGTTACACGACCATAATTGCGACACTCCGGGGCCTGAATTTGCTGCCGGATTATTAAAAGACTTAGAGATAAAGTTGCGCATCGACAATGAAGAATTGCTCGACAAGCTACCCGAAGGTGCGTTTATCACTGTAAGCAACCACCCTTTTGGTGCGCTCGACGGCATTTCGCTCATTCACATCATCGCTTCACGTCGCCCCAAATTTAAGGTGATGGTGAACATGGTATTGAACTACATCTCGGCTATGCGCCCCAACTTTATAGCAGTCGATGCATTGGCATCTGACGATCCTAAGAAAAAAGCTGTATCGATGCAAGGCATCAAAAGCGCGATTATGCAAGTGCGCAGAGGTGAACCAATAGGCTTCTTCCCTGCCGGTGCCGTGTCGAAAGTAAACTTCAAAGGACAACTCGAAGACCGTGAATGGCAACCAACTATCGTTCGCCTCATTCAACAAATGAAAGTTCCCGTGGTGCCCATTTATTTCCATGGAAGCAATAGTTGGTGGTTTAACTTCCTTGGTGTGGTGTGTTGGCAATTACGCACACTACGACTCCCTGCCGAAGTGTTCCGCAAAAAAGGCTCTACTCTTCACATTTCGATAGGAGAGCCCATCTCGGTTGAAGAACAATTACAACACTCTGGCACAGTTGAAGAATTAGGACAATTTCTTAAAGATAAAACATACGCTCTACGCAAATGCAAATAAATCCCGCCGACATATCTCCCGAAGTGCACCAAGCCAAAATGCGATTTGGCATTATTGGTAATGCTCCTGCTCTTATTGCAGCCGTGACACGTGCCATTCAAGTAGCACCTATCGATCTATCGGTGTTGATTGCCGGTGAGAGTGGTAGTGGAAAAGAGTTTTTCCCTAAAATAATACATAGCTTCAGTTCTCGCAAACACAATAAATATATTGCTGTCAACTGTGGAGCTATTCCCGAAGGAACCATTGATTCAGAACTTTTTGGGCACGAAAAAGGGGCCTTTACCGGTGCCGTTTCGTCGCGCAAAGGATATTTTGAAGAAGCCGATGGCGGCACAATTTTCCTCGATGAAGTAGCCGAGCTTCCATTAACCACACAAGCCCGATTATTGCGCGTGCTCGAAAGTGGAGAGTTTCTCAAAGTAGGCTCATCAACTGTGCAAAAAACCAATATTCGCATTGTTGCAGCCACCAACGTTGATATGATTAAAGCGGTTGAAGACGGTCGTTTTCGTGAAGACCTTTATTACCGATTATCAAC
>JAFXGB010000195.1 GCA_017520235.1 Muribaculaceae bacterium
CACTATCTTTGTAGCCAATAACAAACGGTGAATATGCTCAAGAAACTACTACAATATGGCGTGCCTTTAATCATCAGCATCGGGTTGTGCTACTTGCTTTTTACCGGCATTGACTTCAATGAGATGATTGAAACCATTCGCAATGAATGTAACTTTTGGTGGATAGGGCTGGCATTGTTTATCAGCCTGTTCTCACACTTGTTTCGTGCCATGCGATGGCGCATTCAACTGCGTGCGCTCAATATTAATGTTCCCCTTGTGCCATTGGTATACAGCATCTTTGGCACATATGCCGTCAACCTCGTGTTTCCTCGTTTGGGCGAGGTGTGGCGCACCACATATATCTCCCAACGACAAAATGCATCATTCACAGCCGTTTTCGGCTCAATGGTGGCCGACCGCATGGCCGACACCGTAACGGTGCTCGTGCTCACCCTCTCAACATTCCTCCTTGCGAGCGGAGCTATCACGCAATATCTTGCACAAAACACCGCTCTATATGAAAAAGTCATAGCGCTTATATCTTCGCCATGGCTATGGGTGGCATTTGTTGCCTTTATCGCTTTGACATGGTGGATATTAGCAAAAAAACGCGACAATAAAATCGTTGCCAAAATCATCGAATTTGCCAAAGGCCTTTGGGTGGGATTTGCCGCTATCGCCAAGATGAAAGGAAAAGGGCAATGGTTGATTCTCACATTTGCTATTTGGGGCTGCTATTTCATTCAACTTTTTGGGGCATTCTTTGCTTTTAAAGAAACCTCTGCAGTGGTTGAAAATCATGGAATTATAGCTGTATTGGTGTGCTTTGTGTTTTCAAGTATCGCTATGGGTGTGCCATCTAACGGCGGTATAGGACCATGGCAGTGGGCTGTAATATTTGGACTAAGTATCTACGGACTTCCCACCAACGGCATCTCATTGGCATTTGCCAACCTTGTGCTCGGCTCACAAACAATCTTACTCATCATTCTCGGCATTTACACCTTCGCCGCAATAGCCCTCGAAAAACGCCGCAACGCCCCTCTGAAAAGCTAATTAACAACCAATTGCAATATGGATCTCCCCAACGATATTTCTTTTTTTGCAATCATCAATAATAAGCAAAAAGGGCCACTCAATATCCATGAGTTGAAAACTTTAAATATTTCTCCTAAAACAAAAGTGTGGCATCAAGGCATGACTTATTGGGAAAATGCCGAAAACATACCTCAACTAAGATCTATATTCAACCCCACAGCATCTAATAATGCCATTCCTCCCGATGTGGAAAAAGCGTTGAATGAAGGGAAAAGATTATTGGCAATAAAATTCTATAAAGAAGCTACCGGCTGCACATTAAAAGAAGCAAAAGATTATATCAACCAAATTTCACCCGAAAGCATTGTCAACAAATGGATTACTGGGTGCTCGATTATCATTTTTATGATATTTCTTTTGGGCTTAACTATCACAATACTTCACTACTTTGGTGCAATGTAATACATCTCACAAATCCAACAGCCCCATAAAAACAGTAAAAATCGTCAGTGTATTGACGATTTTTACGTAAATTTTGTCAGTTGACTGACGATTTTTACATTTTTATTGATTTTCACGCTCCAAATCGAGTAGGAATTGCTTTGCATCAAGACCTCCGGCATAACCGGTCAATGAGCCATTTCCTCCCACAACTCGATGACATGG
>JAFXGB010000196.1 GCA_017520235.1 Muribaculaceae bacterium
CTATCGATGAGTATATGATGGGTTTTGGTAAGCAAGTAACGGTGGAGGTTAATGAGTCATCGGTCATGGTGAGAGACCATGGTCGTGGTATCCCATTGGATAAAGTAGTTGCTGTTGCTTCAAAGATGAATACCGGAGCCAAGTATGACTCAAAGGCTTTTAAAAAGTCAGTGGGCTTGAATGGAGTGGGTATTAAGGCGGTAAATGCGTTGTCAACAGAGTTCTATATCGAAAGTGTTCGCGACGGACAAAGCAAAAAAGTAGAGTTTAGTTGTGGCGAGATTGTCAAGGAATATGATATCATGCCAAGTGATGAGCCTAATGGCACACTTGTGAAATTTACCCCCGATGCTTCTATCTTCCGAGATTATATCTATCGTGAAGAATTTATAGTGCCGTTATTGAAGAATTATACTTTCCTAAATACAGGTCTTGCGATATATTTGAATGGTAAAAGATTTTATTCAAAGAATGGTCTTGTGGATCTGTTGAAGGAGAACCTTACAAGAGATACCTTGTACCCCATTATCCACTTGAAGGGAGATGATATTGAGGTGGTTATTACTCACACCAATCAATATGGAGAAGAGTATTATTCATTTGTAAATGGGCAACACACTACCCAGGGTGGTACCCACTTGACTGCATTTAAAGAGGCTGTATCGCGCACTATAAAAGACCATTTCAGTAGAAATTTTGAATATTCCGATATTCGTAATGGAATGGTGGCATCGGTCTCTATAAAAGTAGAGGAGCCGGTGTTTGAATCGCAAACAAAGACCCGTCTTGGCTCTCGAGATATGGGACCTGATGGACCTACAGTAGCTAAATTCATTGGCGATTTCATCAAAAAAGAGTTAGACAATTATCTACATAAGGATCTTGATGTAGCTGAGATTATTCTCAAAAAAGTACAAGAGAGTGAGAAGGAACGCAAAGCGATGGCAGGCGTTACCAAATTGGCTCGTGAAAAAGCCAAGAAAGTCAATCTGCACAACAAAAAATTGCTTGATTGTCGCATTCACTTAAATGACGCTAAAGGAGATGAGCAATTAAAAGAAGCCTCATCAATATTCATTACCGAGGGGGACTCTGCAGCAGGCTCAATTACCAAGATAAGAAATGTTGCAACGCAGGCTGTATTCTCTTTGCGTGGTAAGCCATTGAATACCTATGGCTTGACACAAAAGGTTGTTTATGAAAATGATGAATTTAACCTATTGCAAGCTGCATTAAATATTGAAGATGGCCTTGATGGATTGCGTTACAACAAAGTAATCATCGCGACCGATGCCGATGTTGATGGTATGCACATTCGCTTGTTGATGATTACCTTCTTCTTGCAATTCTTCCCCGATTTGATTAAGAAGGGACATGTCTATGTGTTGCAGACACCGTTGTTCCGCGTGAGAAACAAAAAAACAGCCAAACGAGTGGGAATGCGTAAAAATGGCGCCGGTGTAGATGAAACCTACTATTGTTATACTGACGAGGAACGCATCGCCGCTATAGAAAAGCTTGGAGCAAATGCCGAAATCACTCGATTTAAAGGACTTGGGGAAATTTCGCCTGAGGAGTTCCGCGATTTTATAGGCCCTGATATGCGCATCGATCGCGTAACGTTGCGTAAAGAGGATGCTGTCTCTGAATTGTTGGAATTCTATATGGGTAAAAACACCTCTGAAAGACAGAATTTTATTATTGATAATCTTGTTGTTGAAGATGACACAGAACTCGCATAACACAAAGCGTGTAGCATTATATCCGGGTACGTTTGACCCATTTACCACAGGCCATTTATCAATCGTAGAGCGTGGTCTCGCTCTGTTTGACGAGATTGTAATAGCAGTAGGGATTAATGACTCAAAAAAATGCTATAAACCGACAGCTGAGCGTGTGGAACACATTCGCCAAGTGATGAAAGATGAGCCTCGAGTGAGGGTAATTGCTTACGATTGCTTGACCGTTGACGCTGCTCGTCAAGAAGGAGCAAATTTCATATTGCGTGGAGTGCGTACGGTTGCCGACTATGAATATGAGCGCAATCTTGCATATGCCAATCGAAACATTTCGGGCATAGAGACTGTTTTATTATACACACTTCCTGAATTGTCTTACATCAGTTCTACGATGGTGAGAGATTTGGAACGACATGGCTATGATGTGAGTCAATATGTTCCGGGAGAAAAATGATATTAGAATAATCAATGACTATGATTAAAAGATTGTTTCTTGCGATTGCGGTCGCAATGATAGGAGTATCGGCTGCAGCACAGGCTATGGCGTTTGCACCTGACCGTAAGTTGAGATATGCCGAAGGTATAATTGAGAATTTCTATGTAGATACGGTAGATACCAATAAAATCGTAGATGAGGCTATCATCGCAATGCTTAAAACATTGGACCCTCATTCAACATACTCTAACCCGGAAGAGACTCGCGAACTAACCGAACCACTGCAGGGAAATTTCAGCGGTATAGGTATTCAATTTAATATGCTTGAAGATACTTTGTATGTCGTGCAGACTATTGCCGGAGGGCCATCGGAACGAGTGGGTATTTTAGCCGGAGACCGCATAATAGAGGCCGGTGAAAGTGTTATTGCCGGAGTAAAAATGAAAAACAATGATGTGATGAAAATCCTTCGCGGAGAAAAGGGTACGGTTATCGACGTGAAGGTAAAGCGTCGTGGAGTTCCCGAATTACTCACGTTCCGCATCACGAGAGATAATATCCCCATCTATAGCGTAGATGCTGCATATATGGCTGATGAAAAAACAGGTTATATCCGCATTTCTCGATTTGCTCAAGAAACCAATAAAGAGGTTGTTGAGGCATTGGATCGCTTGAAGGAGCAGGGAATGAGAGACCTTATTATTGATGTGGAAAGTAATGGTGGCGGGTATATGAATTCGGCGGTCGAATTATGCGAAAATTTTCTCAATCGTGGCGATTTGATAGTATATACCGATGGACCTCGCACTAATCCCTATTATTTCTATGCTGAGAAAAATGGGAAATATAACAGCGGACGAATAGTGGTAATGGTAAATCAATATTCGGCATCGGCAAGTGAGATTTTGGCAGGTGCGATGCAAGATAATGACCGAGGTATTGTGGTTGGTCGCCGGACGTTTGGCAAGGGGCTCGTTCAGCGCCCATTCCCTTTCCCTGATGGCTCAATGATAAGATTGACTATTTCACGCTACTATACTCCTTCGGGGCGTTGTATTCAGAAACCTTACGAAGCAGGAGAGGCCGATGATTATCAAAAAGACATGATGCGTCGATATGACTCAGGCGAGTTTATGAGTGCCGATAGTGTACATTTTGCTGATTCACTGAAATATACAACTCTCATAAATAAGCGCACAGTCTATGGCGGTGGCGGTATAATGCCTGACCGCTTTGTTGCTATCGATACAACGTTTTATAGTGATTACTATCGAGATCTCGTGGCAAAGGGTGCGCTAAATCAATATTGCCTTGACTACGTTGATGAAAATCGCAAAGAGCTATTGGCTGAATATAAAACTGATACTGATTTCATCAATGGATTTAGTGTGACTGATGAAATGATGCAAGGCTTGGTTGCTCGAGGCGAGAAAGATGGAGTGAAATTTGATGAAAAGGGTTATGAGGTGAGCCGCGAATATCTGCGCACGATATTAAAAGGCTTGTTGGCTCGCGATTTATATGAGGATAGTAGCTATTATCGCGTTGTGAATGAGACAAATCCTGTTTATCGCGAAGCTTTGAGATTGATAAATTCACCTCGAGAATATAGTAAACTATTAAATCCATAGAGTGTTAATGTTTTGTTAAATTAAACAAAGTATGTAACTAATGGGCGAAGTGTGTCGTCTAATGGGTGTAAACTTTAAATTATGTAGGACGATGAATATTACTAAATCCATACTCACTCTATTCCTATCATTTGTTTCTGTTGCAACATTTGCTTCTAACTATTCTGTAAAAGGAGTTGTAGTTGACTCTCTTGGAGTGGGTGAAGCCTATGCAACATTGCGCATATATACTGCGACAGATTCTGTAAAACCTGTAGCTATGGGAGTAACGGATATAGATGGCCAATTTCAACAAACAATAAAGTCGGAGGGTAAATACCGATTGAATATTCATTCGGTGGGAAAACAAAATATTGATATCCCCTTTTCTGTATCGGCTTTAGACCCAGTAGCTGATTTAGGGACTCTAAAGTCTCAAAAGTCATCAACAATACTATCAGAGGTGGAGGTTACTGCTCAACGTCCGCTTGTGAGTCGTGAGATTGATCGCATAGGATATGACGTTCAGGCCGATGAAGATTCCAAAACATCGACTGTGATTGAAATGTTGCGCAAAGTGCCGATGGTGAATGTTGATGGAGAGAATAAGATAACTGTGCGTGGCTCCTCCAACTTCAAAATTTATAAGAATGGCCGTCCTAATAATACATTCTCAAATAATCCCAAAGAGGTGCTGTCGTCAATCCCGGCATCAATGATAAAGCGCATTGAGGTTATTACTGAGCCCGGAGCTAAATATGATGCTGAAGGCGTTGGCGCGATTATCAACATTGTTACGACAGATAATACAGTAATAAAAGGTGTGATGGGAAACATAGGTGTTTCATCATCAACGACAAGCCTTGTTCCAAAACCTAATGTGTGGCTGTCATCTCAAATAGACAAAGTAACATTTTCTTTGAATGCAGCATATAATCACATGAGCTCAGAAGATACAAAGAATTCATCGGAAACGATATATAAATATAAAGAATCTGGAACTGAATTGTATGGAACATCTAAAGGGACTAATCCCGGTGGCTTGATGTGGCTATCAACCGAAGCAAGTTATGAGATGGATTCACTCAACTTGTTTACTGCGGAGTTTGGCGGATATTATTATGACGTGAACGCCAAAGGGACTCAAACAGTGCAAATGTCAGATGCCATGGGGAATAGGATGTATTACTATGCAAGTGATTATAATTATCCGTCATTCAGATATTTTGATTTCAGTGGAAACCTTAATTATCAACGTTTGACTAAGCGCAAAGGGGAAGCAATTACATTATCCTATATGTTGTCAACGACTAATCAGGCACGTGAACAACACATCTCTTACTATGATATGGTGAACGCGCCTATAAATTATACTGAGAATATTTCAAACTTTGATTTGAGCTTTATTGAACATACGTTCCAAGCCGATTGGACTCGTCCGTTGAATAAAACTAATACGCTTGATGTTGGAGCGAAATATATTTTGCGTGATAATAACAGCAAGACAAATCAAGAATATGTGGGGGTCAGTTCAATTCATTCCGATTTTTCTCACATTACCAACGTAGCTGCTTTGTATGCCGACTATCGTCTAAATATAGGGAAATGGGGTGCGCGTGCCGGCATGCGTTATGAATATTCTCATCTAAAGGCTGAATATAAAGATGGTAGCAACCCTGATTTTAGTCGCAATCTGAATGATTGGGTGCCGTCGGCCTCTCTATCATGGAGACCTAATGCGATAAATAGTTTTACATTGAATTATGCAACTCGCATCAATCGTCCTGGTATTAGTTACCTTAATCCGGCAGTTGAGGAAACTCCAATTCATTCATCACAAGGGAACCCAGATTTGTCAAGTGCAAGACACAATTCGGTGAAATTTTCATATATGTTTATTAAACCAAAGATGAATTTTAATGTGTCGGCAGGATATGAGTTTTCGGATAATGTCATCACCTCATATAACTATGTCAAGGATAATCACATTTATTCAACCTATGGAAATATAGGTGATCGCCAAAGTTTTACATTTAGTGGTTATATGCAATGGACCATTACCCCCAAGACATCTTTTATGATGAATGTCAATGCTTCGCACAATCGTTATGAAAATAATGCGATTGGAGCAAGTTTGGCTCGTTGGACAATTCAAGGATATAGCCAATTTACACAACAATTACCGTGGAAATTGAGACTTACTGCTTCGGTATATGGTGTAAATGGATTTGTCTCTGATGCATACAGCTATGGGGAAATAACTAAAGGTGCATTGCGCCATTCACTCTCGTTGCGCCGGTCATTCCTCAAGGAAGATCGATTGGCTGTAACTTTAACTATAAACAATCCGTTCTATAACAAAGGGGAATATTGTAGCTATATTGTTAATGGTGATTATGAGGGGTTGGCACGAAACAAAATGTATAACTATCGAAATGCTTCGATACAGATATCTTATCGTTTTGGCTCGTTGAATGCAAGAGTGAAGAAGACCGCAAAATCAATCGAAAACGATGACCTCATCGGCCGCAAAAAAGAATAAACTTATTGTCTAATAGGTTATAGAATGATGCCGTCGAGGAGTTTAATATAGGTCTCGATGGCATTTCTTATTTCATCGAGGTAGATAAATTCGTTGGCGGTGTGCGAGCGAGATGATTGTCCCGGACCGAGTTTCACCGATTGCCACGACATCAATGCTTGGTCACTCAATGTGGGGGAGCCAAATGGCACTGCTCCCATTAGTTCCAACCGCTTTATAATGGGGTGCTCAGGAGATATTGACGATGGGTTGAGGCGTGTAGAGCGAGGAGTGAGTTCGCAGTCGGGAACGGCTTGGCGTATTAGTTCAAGCGTTTCAATGTTACTATATGCATCGGTAGTGCGTACATCTACAACGATTTTGCAACAATCAGGAACAACGTTGTGCTGAGTCCCTGCCTCAATCTGTGTTACAGAGATTTTTACCGGACCGAGAGTGGAAGACGCTTTAGGGAATTGCAATGTGCGCAATGTTTCAATAATGGGTAGAGCGTTATATATTGCGTTAACCCCTTCGTTGCGAGCAGCATGTCCCGATACTCCGGTGATGATGCCATCAAGTACCATGAGCCCTTTCTCGGCAATGGCAGGTTGCATATTCGTTGGCTCGCCAACGATGGCAACAGAAATGGGGGGTAATAAAGGTAATGCCGCCTCTATGCCATTCTTTCCGCTGACCTCCTCTTCACAAGATGCCAACATTATGAGATTGTAATTGCGCTTGCGGTTGTTTAGATATAGAAATGTGGCAATTAAGGAAACAAGCGATGCTCCGGCATCATTACTGCCAAGACCATATAGCTTGCCGGCTTCATCAACGTCGGGTGAGAATGGATCGCGTGTCCAGCCCGATGCCGGTTTGACAGTATCGATGTGAGAATTCAGCAAAAGCGTAGGGCGGCTCTCGTCAAAATCATTAGCGATACACCACACATTATTGCCATGGCGATGAGGTGTAGCTCCATTGTTGCTGAAGAAACGTTCGATGATGTCAGCAGCATTGTTTTCCTCGCGACTGATAGATGGAGTTGCTATTAACTCTTTGAGTAAATCTACGGCTTGATAATATAATTCGTCTATATCCATGTCGCAAAGTTACACATTTAATTGATAGTTGGCTGAGATTGTGGATAAAAATGAGTAATTTTGCAGTCAAATTAAATTATTAGAAACTCATAAATTCCCGTAAGTAAAATTATGATTACACAGGAACAGCTAAAAGAGACCGTTGAACGCAAGCTCGCGTTGAGGAGGTATCTTTGACATCGATAGTAAGAAGATAGAAGTAGAAGAGGAAGAGTTGCGCACTCATGTGCCCGATTTCTGGGAACACCCAAAGGAAGCGCAAATACAAATGAAAAAAATCAAAGATCTTCAACAATGGATTGAGGGATATTCCGAAGTGGAAAAGGCTGTTGATGAGCTATCAATAGCATGGGATTTCCTCAAAGAGGGGCTTGTTGAAGAGTCAGATATTGACACACTTTATGCCGATGCCATTGCTAAAATTGAAAACCTTGAGTTGCGCAATATGTTGCGCCGCGAAGAGGACAAAATGGGCGTTGTGCTTAAGATTAATTCCGGAGCAGGTGGCACCGAAAGTCAAGACTGGGCATCAATGTTGATGCGCATGTATTTGCGTTGGTGTGAATCTCATGGGTATAAAACATCCATAGCCAACTTGCTTGAGGGAGATGAAGCCGGTATAAAATCAACAACGATAAATGTTGAGGGCGACTTTGCCTATGGTTATCTGAAGAGTGAAAATGGAGTGCATCGTCTTGTGCGTGTGTCTCCGTATAATGCACAAGGTAAGCGCATGACCTCGTTTGCATCGGTGTTTGTAACACCACTTGTTGATGATACAATAGAGGTTAAGGTTGAACAGGCATTGTTGTCGTGGGACACTTTCCGCAGTGGAGGTGCCGGAGGACAGAATGTGAATAAAGTGGAGTCGGGTGTGCGTCTTCGTTACCAATTTACCGACCCTTATACAGGCGAGAAGGAGGAAATACTCATTGAAAATACCGAAACTCGCGATCAACCAAAGAATAAGGAAAATGCGTTGCGTCAATTGCGCTCAATCCTTTATGATAAAGAGTTGCAACATCGCATGCAAGAACAAGCTAAGATAGAGGCCGGTAAGATGAAAATCGAATGGGGCTCACAAATACGCAGTTATGTGTTTGATGACCGCCGTGTAAAAGACCATCGCACCAACTACCAGACATCAGACGTAAACGGAGTGATGGATGGAGATTTAGATGATTTTATTAAGGCTTATTTGATGGAGTTCTCTGATACAAACGATTAAAAAATGAAAGATAGATTAACGATAGTAAAAGTAGGCGGAAAAATCGTTGAGGAGCCTGATACACTTGCTGCTTTGTTGCGCGATTTTGCTTCTATTGACGGTTTTAAATTGCTCGTGCATGGCGGCGGTCGTTCAGCAACAAAGGTAGCTGCATCGCTTGGCGTTGAGACTAAGATGATTGATGGCCGTCGAGTTACTGATGCTGAGATGTTACGTGTCGTAACGATGGTGTATGGTGGGCTTGTAAACAAAAACATTGTTGCCGGATTGCAAGGTCTTGGCGTTGACGCACTTGGAATGACCGGAGCCGATATGAATATCATTCGTAGTGATCGTCGCCCTGTTAAGACTGTCGATTATGGCTTTGTGGGAGATGTGAAAGAGGTGAATGGCGAGGCTATTGCATCGCTTGTGCGTTCAGGAGTAGTGCCTGTTATCGCTCCACTTACCCATGATGGCAAAGGCTCTTTGTTGAATACTAATGCTGATACTATGGCAGGTGAAACAGCAAAGGGCTTGGCTGAGTATTTTGATGTGCATCTGGTTTTTTGTTTTGAGAAAAATGGAGTTTTGAGAGATGAAAAGGATGATGATTCGGTAATTCCTGAGATAGACAGAGCAAGTTATGCCGAGTTGAAAGAACAAGGGATTGTGTCGGGAGGTATGATTCCGAAACTTGATAATGCATTTGACGCGATAGAAACTGGAGTCTCTGAAGTTATCATAACAAAAGCGTCAGCAATTGGCAATTTAGCTCTCGGAACACATCTAAAATAAAATTTTTGAAACTTTTTAGCGCAATTTAATAGAAAAATGTTATCTTTGCGCTCAAAATTTTTACAAATAAGATATGAAAGTTGCTATTGTAGGCGCAAGTGGCGCCGTTGGTCAAGAATTTTTACGTGTTCTTGAAGAACAAAATTTCCCATTAGATGAATTATTGCTCTTCGGCTCAAGCCGTAGTGCAGGTCGCACATATACATTCCGTGGAAAAGAAATTACGGTAAAAGAATTGAAACATAACGATGATTTCAAAGGTGTTGATATTGCATTTACATCGGCAGGAGCAGGAACATCAAAAGAGTTTGCTGAAACGATCACTAAACATGGTGCAATAATGATTGATAACTCAAGTGCTTTCCGCATGGATGAGGATGTGCCATTGGTAGTACCCGAAGTTAATGGCGATGATGCGTTTAATACTCCTCGCAACATTATTGCCAATCCTAATTGTACTACAATTCAGATGGTGGTTGCGTTGAAGCCCATCAATGATATATCTCCCATCAAGCGTGTGCACGTTGCTACATATCAAGCAGCAAGTGGAGCCGGAGCAGCAGCTATGGATGAGCTTGTGAAACAATATGGTCAAATTGAGCGAGGTGAAGATCCCACGGTTGAAAAATTTGCATACCAATTGGCATATAACGTAATCCCTCATGTCGATGTCTTTATGGATAATGGCTATACAAAAGAGGAGATGAAGATGTATCATGAAACAAAGAAAATCATGCATGCTGACCTTGATGTCAGTGCAACATGTGTGCGAGTTCCTGTTATGCGTGCACACTCAGAATCTGTGTGGGTGGAAACAGAGCAACCCATTTCGGTTGAACAAGCTCGCGAGGCGTTGACAAAAGGAGAGGGTATTGTAGTGATGGATAATCCTGCTAATAAAGAGTATCCGATGCCTTTGTTCATTGCCAATCAAAATCCTGTTTACGTGGGACGCTTGCGCAAGGATATAACAAATGAAAATGGATTGTCATTCTGGATCGTAGGAGACCAAATCAAGAAAGGGGCTGCTTTGAATGCTGTTCAAATCGCTCAATACATGATTTCAAAAGGTAAATTCTAAGAATAAAAGCCCTATAATAGAAAACGCTCGGCAATATTGCCGAGCGTTTTTCTTTGTATAAGGTGGATAAAATCATTACCTTTGCAGAGATATTTAATCAATACCTTGAAGATGACAATCTGTGCAACAACTCCATTGGTAACAAATCCGGTGCTGATATTCTTTATCGTGCTGGCAATCATTTTGTTGTCTCCGATACTTCTCAATCGTTTTAAGATTCCCCATATTATAGGCCTAATTGTAGCTGGTATTGTCGTTGGACCATTTGGCTTTAACGTGCTTGCAGATGATTCGAGTTTTGATATATTCGGACAAGTAGGATTGTTGTATTTGATGTTCCTTGCAGGTGTTGAAATAGATATGTATCACTTGAAACTCAATCTGAAACGAGGACTTGTTTTTGGTGTATTGACGTTTCTTGCGCCTATGATAATAGGCACTTTGGCCAGTTATTACTTGTTAAAGCTGGATTGGGTAACATCGATATTGCTTGCATCAATGTATGCATCGCATACACTTATATCTTATCCGGTGGTGGCACGTTTAGGACTTACGAAAAATCCGGCAGTGATGATTGCTATAGTCGGAACGATAATAGCAGTTATTGGCTCATTGCTTGTTCTTGCCGCCGCTGTAAATATTCACAAAACAGGAGTGTTTGCTCCGATGGACTTGTTGTCGTTGTTGGGTGAATTGGCAATATATTGTGTGATTATAATGTATGTCTATCCACGATTGACGCGTTGGTTTTTTAAGAATTATAGTGATAGAGTTACCCAGTTTGTCTATGTAATGGCATTAGTGTTTTTGGCATCATGGTTTGCTCAAATAATAGGCCTTGAAGCAGTTTTGGGTGCGTTCTTTGCCGGACTTGTGTTAAATCGTTATATCCCTAACGCATCTCCTTTGATGGGGCGCATTGAGTTTGTGGGTAATGCTGTTTTCATTCCTTATTTCTTGATAGGAGTTGGGATGATGATAAATATCAGAGTGATAGGTAGCTATGACACAATTAAGGTAGCATTAAACATGATAGTAGTTGCTATTGTAAGCAAGTGGATTGCAGCATGGATTGCGCAGAAGATATACCGCATGAAAGGCGATGAACGCAAAATGCTTTTTGGTCTATCGACAGCTCACACAGCAGTAGCTCTTGCTGTTGTTACAATCGGTTACAACATGGTAATGCCTGATGGTCATCGCATGATGGATGAGACGATTTTGAATGGTACGGTGTTGATGATATTGGTAACATGTGCTATTGCTCCTATCGTAACATCAAGTGCGGCTTCTCGGATAAAAATTAAAACAATAGAAGAGGATTCATTGGTGGTTGATGCACCTAAACAAAAGGTAGTAAATACACTAATACCGATTGCAAATCCCGTAACCGCACAATCGCTCATAGAGATTGCTTCATTTATGCGCAATGCGACGGGACAGAATAATATATTTGCATTGCATGTGCGCAATGACAACTCGGCAAATTCACGCGCATTGGGACGAAACTCACTTGAACAAGCCGAAAAGTCAGCGGCAAGTATCGATGCTCAAATAACACCGATTGAGCGTTATGATATGAGTACCGCGACAGGAATATTGAACACAATCGAGGAACGTGATATTAATGAAGTAATTCTCGGTATGCACCGTCGGGCTACTGTCATAGATAGTTTCCTTGGGTCGAAAATTGACCATATTTTGAAATCGACCAATAAGATGCTTATCATTACACGCTGCTTTATTCCACTGAATACAGTAACGCGCATCGTGGTCTTTGTCCCGGCAAAGGCTCAATATGAGACAGGTTTCAGCCGATGGGTGAAAAAAGTCGCAAACATAGCAAGAGAGGTGGGGTGTCGCATAATATTCTGCTGTCATCCCGATACAAAGCCTCTCATTAGAGGTGTGTTATATAAAGAACGTTTTCAAATCAGAAATGAGTTTCGCGATGTCGAAGAGTGGGATGATTTCTTATTGCTTGCTAATCGCATTTTGGATGATGACTTATTTGTAGTAGTTAGCGCACGTCGCACATCGGTGTCGTTTACACCTGAAATGGATGCGATGCCTGGATTCTTGCAAAAATATTTTTCTCGAAATAATCTTATTGTATTGTACCCCGAACAGTTTGGCGAGGAAGTGTCATTGACAACGTTTGTCGATCCATTGTCGGCTGACATGAATGTTGCTCCATCAATTTTGTGGACACGTATTCATGGGTGGTATCGTAATATCGTTCATTTGAAGAAAAAATTGACACAACGAAATAGAAATAAAAAAATAGAATTATAAAAGTATTATATCATGAGTAGTGCTCTTGCAGCATTGATAGGACTAATCTTATCAATAGTTTTAATTATTAAGAAAGTAGCGCCTGTTTATGGGTTGATTATTGGGGCAACTATTGGTGGCTTGCTTGCCGGTTGGGGACTTGAAACAACAGTTGCCGAAATGATAACCGGTGTCAAGGATATAACGCCTGCTATCGTCAGAATTATTGCTGCCGGTGTATTGACGGGGATGTTAGTAAAAACCGGAGCGGCATCAACAATAGCAAAGAGTATCATAAAAGCGTTAGGACCAAAATATATATATTTGGCACTTGCATTATCGGCATTAATACTCACAGCAATGGGAGTTTTTGTGGATGTTGCAGTTATCACTATTGCTCCTATTGCAATAATCACGGGCGCAAAACTTAGATTATCTAAGTTTAAATTGCTCATTGCGATGATTGGTGGAGGGAAAAGTGGTAATATCATTTCTCCGAACCCAAATACCATTATTGCCGCAGAAAATTTCGACGCGCCATTATCATCGGTGATGGGTGCAGGTATAATTCCCGCAATAATAGGGTTGGCCGTTACGATGTTAATAATTGTACCTATGATACCAAAGGGAGATTTAATGGAAGGAGATGGTAATGAGGTTGAGGATGAAAATTTGCCTTCATTGTGGCGTAGTCTTGCCGGTCCCATTGTATCAATCGCATTGCTTGCCATGCGTCCAATTACTGGAATTGTGGTAGATCCAATGATTGCATTGCCGGTAGGAGGTATTGTGGGGATAATAATGACGCGTAACTGGAAAAATTTGGAAACATGTCTGGCTTATGGAGTTGAAAAAATGTCAGGCATTGCAATATTGCTTGTCGGAACAGGAACATTGGCAGGCGTTATCAAAGCATCGACAATCAAGGATGTGCTTGTTAATATGCTATCGCAATGGAGCGAGGGGGGGACATTTATAGCTCCTATCTCGAGTGCTTTGCTCTCCGCAGCTACGGGATCAACAACAGCAGCGGCAACGATAGTATCAGCATCTCTGGGTGATGTAATTTTGGCCGCAGGTGTTTCTGCTGTGTGGGGTGCCGCAATGGTTAATGCCGGAGGAACAGTGATTGACCACTTGCCTCATGGCTCATTCTTCCATGCGACAGGAGGCTCAATGGGTATGGGCGTGAAAGAGCGTTTGAAACTCATCCCTTATGAAACACTTGTGGGGTTTGTGTTGTCGATAAGCAGTGTCGCAGTATATCTTTTATTAGGATAAAAATAAAGCAATGAGAAAAATAGTCGTTGCATCAGATTCATTTAAAGGCTCTTTGTCGTCAGTAGATGTGGCATTAGGTGCTGAAAAAGGGATATATGAGGTATATCCTTCTTGCCAAGTGGTAAAAGTAAATGTTGCCGATGGTGGCGAGGGAACAGTAGATGCTGTTGTAGAGGCATTGAATGGCAAAAAGGTGAGAATCAATGTTAGCAATCCCATTGGCGAGCCGGTAGAGGCAGAGTATGGTATTGCCGGAGATACTGCTATTATAGAGATGGCAGCGGCAAGCGGATTGCCGTTGCTCACACTTGAACAACGCAACCCCTGGGTAACATCAACCTATGGCACCGGGGAAATGATACTCGATGCTTTAAATCGCGGATGTCGCAGATTCCTTGTGGGGATAGGTGGCAGTGCGACAAATGATGCCGGTACAGGTATGTTGCAGGCATTGGGCTTCCGTTTCTATGACAAAAATGGTGAAATGATACAGGATTGCTGTGGTGGACGTCTAGGAGATATCGCTCGCATTGATGACAGCAATGTTTCAGAAGCAGTTCGCAATGCTGTGTTTACAGTGGCATGTGATGTTGACACCCCATTTTGTGGCCCTGAGGGGGCTGCCTATGTATTTGCCCCACAAAAGGGAGCTGATGCCGATATGGTACGTCGCCTTGATGAGGGAATGGCCTCGTTTGCCGAAGTTGTAAACGCAAAATATAATCTAGATATCGTTCCCATTGAGGGAGCCGGAGCAGCAGGTGGAATGGGTGGCGCATTTCGAGCATTCCTCAATGCTACGCTCAAAAAAGGTATTGACATGGTGCTTGACGCCATTAGCTTTGATGCCATGATTGCCGGAGCCGACCTTGTTGTGACTGGAGAGGGTAAAGTAGATTTCCAAACAGCTAAGGGAAAGACTGCCGCCGGAGTGTTAGCAAGAGCAAAGCGTGTAGGGATACCGGTTGTTGCCATTGGCGGATGTGTAGAGATGTGTGATAGCCTTGAACAGATGGGCTTCGCAGGTATCTATCCCATATTAGAGGAAAAAGTCCCACTTGAAATAGCAATGGAGCATGACTTTGCTTCAGCCAATGTTACTCGCACCATCACTCGCGTGTTATCCCAAATGAAATAATAGCGTGTATAATGAAATAGACAACCGCCCGAAGCATCAGCCCCGGGCGGTTGTCATTATTATTGGATTAGTAGCTATATTATTTATAGGTGTCGGCGATGTTGTAGATTGATTGGAATATCTCGCGGTCAATCTCAGTGAGTTCGATGTTGCGTCGTGCCATCATGCGCTTGGCGATGTCGAAGAATTTTGTCAACGATACATCGGTAAATCCGGCGGAACTGCCTTCGCTGAATGAGGCAACGAAATTGCGAGGGAATCCTGACCCGTGAATGTTTACGCCTACTCCCACGACTGTAGCAGTGTTGAACATACAATTGATGCCGGCTTTGGAATGATCGCCCATGATGAGTCCGCAGAATTGCAATCCTGTGCGCAAGAAACGATGGGCAGGATAGTTCCAGAGTTTTATTTCGGTGTAATCGTTCTTGAGGTTTGAGGCGCTTGTGCCTCCGCCAATGTTGCACCACTCACCTATAACGGCATTACCGAGGAATCCGTCATGTGCTTTGTTGGAGTAGCTTTGCATTACAACATTGTTTAGCTCGCCACCCACTTTGCAATATGGCCCAATGGTTGTTGCTCCGTATATTTTTGTTCCCATGTTAATGATTCCATGTTCGCAGAGTGCGAGACCTCCGCGTATGCAGCTGCCCTCCATTATTTCGGCTTCTTTACCTATATATATAGGACCATTGTTGGTGTTGAGTATTGTTCCTTCAACGGTGGCTCCCTCTTCAATGAAAATCATGTTGGGGTTTCCGATTAGGGTATTGCTACTGCTTAAATGTTGGCTTTTGCGTCCGGCTGTTATTGCATTAAAATCTTCGCGTAGGGCAACGTCGTTGAGGGAGAAGATATCATATAGCATTTTAATGGCAAGCGGAGAGTTTTCGATAGTGGTTTCTTGCTCCCATTTGCGACTATTAAAGTCGTTGATGTTGCCACGAAAAGCTAAGAGGTCGTCGCCATGTGTTATGGCGGAGTTTAAAGGTAGGTTTTCGATGGAAGAAATGAGCTCATCGTTGGGACAGATATTGCCTGCAATGAAAATATTGTCATCTTCGTTTAGCGAGATTGGAAATTTGGCTTGCAGATAATCGGCTGCTAGGAAAGAGTAATTGCCGGTAATGGCGTGTTGCCATTTCTCGGCAATGGTGCAAATGCCAAAACGAAGCCCAGCGACAGGGCGTGTGAAAGTGAGCGGTAGGAGATTATCGCGAGTCGATTTTTCGTCAAAAAGAATAATATTTTTCATTGTCAGAGTGATTTATGTAAATCTATGGGGCAAATTTACTAATTTTGTGCCAATGTAAATTCACAAATACAATAATATATTATGAACTTTATTGAACAAGAAATTAAAGGAGTGTGGATTATTGAGCCTCGTCGCTTTGGAGATGCTCGTGGCTATTTTATGGAAAGCTACAAGCAAGAGGAGTTTTGCAAGCATGTGGGCGAGGTGAATTTTGTTCAAGATAATGAGTCGGTATCGAGCCGAGGCGTGTTGCGAGGGTTGCATTTCCAAAAAGGGGAGTGGTCGCAAGCTAAGTTGGTGAGAGTCTCTCAAGGTAAAGTGATTGATGTGGCTGTGGATTTGCGAAAGAATTCGCCTACTTATGGGAAATATGTGGCAGTTGAGTTGAGCCAAGAAAATGGTCGTCAACTATTTGTCCCTCGCGGTATGGCTCACGGCTTTATTGTGCTTAGTGATGTTGCGCAATTCCAGTATAAGGTGGATAATGTGTATGCGCCACAGGCTGAAGCTACATTGCGTTTTGACGACCCAACAGTGGGTGTTGAATGGCCAATGTCAAAAGAGGAGATGCTTTTGTCGGAAAAAGATACTCGTGGTTTGCTATTAGAGGAAATCGAACCATTTGATTTGTAGAGAGAATGAGTGAGAGTGTTCTTGACTTGCGTAAAGATCCAATGGGGTGGGCAATCGCAGACTATTATAATAATGGTGTGGCTGGGCGATTGCGCGTGTTTTCGTCAATGTTTGATGAGGATGAAATGTCGGTCAAGGATTTGTTTCGCACGTTTGATAAAATGCCTCTATTGGAACAGCGAGCGCTTGAACTTTGTTGCGGGAATATATTAGATGTGGGAGCCGGTAGCGGTTGTCATTCTCTTGCTTTACAGGAAATGGGGAAGGATGTATGTGCAATTGATATCTCCCCTCGCTCGGTGGATGTGATGCAAAAACGTGGTGTTGCCGATGTCCGATTTGTAAATATGTATGATAAATCGTTGAAGGGGAAATTTGATACAATCTTGATGTTAATGAATGGAACAGGGATTGTGGGTAGAATTGATAAATTTTCGGAATTCTTTGCCCGCATAAACGAATTATTATCGGAAGATGGGCAAGTACTTATAGATTCAAGTGACCTTATATATTTATATGAGAATGAAGATGGCTCAGTAGATATAGACTTGAATGGTAGCTACTATGGAGAAGTTGATTTCATGATGCAGTACAAAAATATGAAAGGAGATACGTTTGATTGGTTGTATGTCGATTTTGAGACTCTATCGTATCATGCCGATCAAAATGGATTTTGCTCTGAATTGATTTTTGAGGGGGAGCATTATGATTATCTTGCTCGCATTACAAGGAAATGAAATAAGAAATATTAAATAATATTAAATATTAGAGGTGGTTGTGGCTTTTTATGGAAAGCACAGCCACCTCTTGTGTTAGAAATTGGCAAAATAAATTTATTAATAAATAAGAGTAAAAATATTTGGTTATTAGGAAATTAGTTAGTAATTTTGCATCGTTTTTCAGACTGTAGAAGTACCACATTATTGCTAAGTAATTGAAATACAAAGCGGTAGTTGGTGCTTTGAATGTGTGTAAAAAGGAAATAATAATATAAGAGAATATAAATTTAAGTAACAAAAACAAAGAACTAAGATGCCTACTATTCAGCAATTAGTAAGAAAAGGACGTATAGCTCTTGAGGACAAAAGTAAGTCTCCAGCGCTCGATTCATGCCCACAACGTCGTGGTGTGTGCGTGCGTGTGTATACTACTACTCCCAAGAAACCTAACTCAGCTATGCGTAAAGTAGCTCGTGTGAGATTGACTAATGGTAAAGAGGTTAACTCTTACATTCCAGGAGAAGGTCACAATCTTCAAGAACACTCAATCGTACTTGTACGTGGTGGTCGTGTAAAAGACCTTCCAGGTGTGCGTTATCACATTGTACGCGGTACACTTGATACAAGCGGTGTGAAAGATCGTACACAACGTCGTTCTAAATACGGAGCTAAACGTCCAAAACCAGGAGCTGCACCTGCTGCAAAAGGTAAAAAATAATAAACCTTAGCGGAAATCAGCAAAGAGATAAAACAAGTTATAAACTTCGTTTTTGATTTATTGGCAGGCTATTTCGGTTGAGTAAATGATGTTAGAGAACATCGTTGAAGTGATGAAAGCAACCAGCAAACAAAAACAAAAATTTTAGAAAAAACTATGCGTAAAGCTAAACCAAAGAAACGGGTTGTATTACCTGATCCCGTTTTTAATGACGTAAGAGTGTCTAAATTTGTCAATCACTTGATGTATGATGGCAAAAAGAACATTGCTTATACTATTTTCTATAGCGCACTTGAGACTGTGAAGTCTAAGTTGCCTAACGAGGAAAAATCTGCGCTTGAAATCTGGAAAAAAGCGCTCGAAAATGTAACTCCTCAAGTCGAAGTTAAATCACGCCGTGTGGGTGGTGCAACATTCCAAGTTCCGACTGAGATCCGTCCTGATCGTAAGGAGTCAATATCAATGAAGAATCTAATCATCTATTCTCGCAAACGTGGTGGTAAAACTATGGCAGATAAATTGGCTGCTGAAATAGTTGATGCTTACAATGAGCAAGGTGGTGCATTCAAACGTAAAGAAGATATGCACAAGATGGCCGAAGCTAACCGCGCATTTGCACATTTCCGTTTCTAATTTCAGTTTTCATTGATAAACATCAGTAAATAATGGCTAAATCAGACGAATTATTAAAATATACCCGTAACATCGGTATCATGGCTCACATCGATGCTGGTAAAACAACCACATCTGAGCGTATTCTTTTCTATACCGGTCTTACTCACAAAATTGGTGAAGTTCATGATGGCGCTGCTACAATGGACTGGATGGAGCAGGAGCAAGAACGTGGTATTACTATTACTTCAGCTGCTACAACTGCATTCTGGAAATATAACAATGAGCAATATAAAATCAACCTCATTGACACTCCAGGGCACGTTGACTTTACTGTGGAAGTAGAACGTTCATTGCGTGTTCTTGATGGTGCTGTTGCTACATATTGTGCTGTAGGTGGTGTTGAACCTCAATCAGAAACAGTGTGGCGTCAAGCTGACAAGTATAATGTACCTCGTATCGCATATGTGAACAAAATGGACCGTTCAGGTGCTAACTTCTTTGAAGTTGTTCGCCAAATGAAAGATGTACTTGGTGC
>JAFXGB010000197.1 GCA_017520235.1 Muribaculaceae bacterium
CCATTTATTTGCAATCTTTTTAGCTGTTAAATTTAAAAACAATACGAATAACAAGAGGAATAACGATGCTCCCCAAATTAGGCTTTGGAGATTGGGGTCATTAAAAAACTCCCATATCAATAATGGCACAGCCGAAATAGGTTTATCGATGCTAAATCTTATCATCGAACAGCCTAATGCCGTAAACATCAAAGGAGCAGTCTCTCCTATAACACGCGATACCGCAAGCAACACTCCGGTAAAAATGCCTCCAAAAGCAGCCGGGAGCTGCACTTTTAATATCACCCTTGCATTATTTCCGCCTAATGCCAACCCCGCTTCCTTGAGCGATGCCGGGAGTATTTTCATCGTTTCTTCAGTGGAACGAACAATCAATGGCAGCATCATAATAAATAGTGCTACACTGCCTGCTATAGCCGAGTATCCCTTCATAGGCACCACAACCCATATATAAGTGATAATACCTATAATCACCGAAGGAGTACCTTGTAATAAATCGGTAAGATAACTTACTGTCTTGGCAAAACGGCTTTTGCTATGTTCGGCAAGATACACTCCACACAAAATTCCTATAGGCACAGCTATCACAACTGCCATACCAAGCATTATAACCGTTCCCACAATCCCATTGGTAATACCTCCGGGGATAGGTTCACCGGCAGCCGTTGCCATCATCGCTTTGTAGGCGGTGGGAGTAGGCTCTGTAAAAAACGACCAACTCAACTGATCGTAACCTTTCCACAACACTTCGCCAATAATAGCAATCAGTGGCACCGCTGTCAACGCGGCAAGCACACACACCACACCTTTCACAAGGCGGTCAATAAATAATCTTTGAGATAGTTTCTTTTTCTGCATATCAATAACGGTTTATGCGATGCGTGCTCGCTTTATGAGATATTTACCTATCAGATTAATTATGGCTGTGACAAGGAATAGCACCAATCCTATTGCAATGAGCGACGATAGCCGCAATCCATCGGCCTCTCCAAACTGGTTTGCAATAATGCTTGCCATCGAATTTCCCGTTTCGGTAATTGAACCCGGCATCTGATTAGTGTTTCCTATAAGCATTGTCACCGTCATGGTTTCACCAAGAGCCCTTCCTATAGCCAGAATATATGAAGAGAATATCCCCGACCCTGCAACAGGGAAAATCACCTTTCGCACCATTTCAGCACGCGTTGCTCCAAGGCTATAAGCCCCCTCCTTGAGGTCATCGGGAACCATCTTCACAAATTCGGCACTAAGCGATGCAGCATAAGGCACTATCATTATCGCCAACACCAACGATGCAGTCAATATTCCTGAACCTTGTGGAGATATATTGAGCGACATGACAATAGGTCGCAATGTATAAAATCCCCACAATCCATATATTATAGAAGGAATTCCTGCGAGCAAACTTGTAATGGTCGACAACACCTCGGCAATGCGAGTTCCCTTAAAATATTCGCCTACAAACAGCGCTACCGGCAATGAAAACGGAATGCAAAACACCAATGCCAATAAAGTAGTGAGCAATGTGCCTGTAATAAATGGTAATGCTCCATAATGCTCTGCTCCATCGGTATAGCTCCATTCCGATGATGTCAAAAAGTTGAGAAATCCAAAATGGTTAAAAGCCTCAAAAGCGTCGGTGACGAGGGCATATACAATGCCCCCGCACACAACCGGCATAAGACATGCCGCAAGGTATAATATTGTTCGAAAAATCTTATCGTTCATCTATTATTTCTTTAACGCTTCGCCGTTGAATGTTATAGCCTTGAGATTTTCACGACTTAACTCAATCGCCTTTGCAGGAAGGGGCGCATAATGAACTTTTGTAGTTATTCCTTGTGTTTTTTCACTCAATATAAATTCAATTAAATCAAGTGTAGCCAAGGCTTGTTCTTTTGTTCGATTTGAATAGTTTTGCTCTTTATAAACTACAAGCCATGTGAAACAGCTAATAGGATAGGCTCCTTTGGC
>JAFXGB010000198.1 GCA_017520235.1 Muribaculaceae bacterium
AATCAAAGAATAATGCGTAAATTTGCAAGCCATTACGAATGATCGCCTTACCAGCGTGACTTTATTAATAACTTTGATTAATTAATAAAACGACAAATAAAATGAAAAAAGACATTCATCCTTCAAATTATCGCGAAGTAGTATTCAAAGATATGTCAAACGAAGAAATCTTCATCACTCGTTCAACTGTAGCTGCTAAAGATACAATCGAAGTTGATGGCGTTACTTATCCTCTCGTAAAACTTGAAATCACCAGCTCATCTCACCCATTCTTCACTGGTAAACAAAAATTGGTTGACACTGCTGGTCGCGTTGATAAGTTCATGAGCCGCTACGGAAACCGTCGCAAAAAATAATTTTAGAATTATTATATTTAACTCCCAAACCATATGGCTTGGGAGTTTTTATTTTATATAAAAGCTAAGGGGCTATGCCAACTTAAGTGCATAGCCCCTTAGCTTATGATGTGTAAATAAATTTTATTTTAGATTTTCACGCACACGAGCAAGGTATTGTTTCATCGCTTCAGAATCGTGGTTCTTGACAATCTCTTGTAATTGAGAAAGCTTTTCTTGTATTTGCTCTAATTGGTGAGGAGTGTTGGGATTGAATAAGATTTCGCTTAAAAGATAGTCATCTTCACTCATCAATCCGTGAGCAATAGCCATGTGTCGCTTAAAAGTCGTTCCCGGAGCATCTTGATGCTTCATGATGCTTGCAAAAACGAGCGTAGAAGCAAAGGGGATAGAAAGCGAGTAAGCGATAGTTTCGTCGTGTTCTTGGAAAGTGTATTCCTCGATGTGTAGACGCAATTCGTTATATAGGTCTTTGAAGAATACTTTGCCAAGATGGTCGCTTTCAGCAATTATGATTGCGTTTTCGCTACTGAGGTTGCTTAGCGATGCGAATGTGGGACCAAACATGGGGTGAGTACTCACAAATGGGTGTCCACACTCAGCATAAAACTCGGGTAGGCCGGTCTTTACTGAAGCAATGTCGCTTAAAATACAATTCTTAGGTAAATGAGGCATAACAGTTTTGAATGCATCAATAGTGTATTTTACAGTAGCGGCATTGATTACCAAGTCGGGCGCAAATTCGTCAATCTCGTCGAGCGAACTGAAACGGAGAGTGTTAAATGTGAAGCGGAGACGTTGTGGGTCGGTGTCGTAAATGGCTACTTCGTGACGGAAAGAAAGCACGTCGCAGAAAAACGACCCCATTTTGCCTGCTCCTATTATGAGAATTTTCATAATAATTAAAGAGAAAAGAGTTATTATTTTCTATTGTTGAGAATCTCGATTTGTTGACGCACCGATTCTTCGTGAATGGCAGCGAGTACCGATTTCATAAAGTCGCTACTCATACCCATTTCCATAGCAAGTTTCACGCGCGATTGGATAATGTCGTCATAACGACCGGCTTGTAACACCGGCATACGATGCTCTTTTTTGTATTGTCCGATTTCGCGCGACACACGCATACGTTTGTTGAGCACTTCGAGTAATTCATTGTCGAGTGTGTCGATTTGTTGACGAAGTAGAGTGAGGCTCTCAGTAGTGTGAGATTCATCGCGAAGCACAAGTGTGTTTACGATAAAGTTGAGAACATCGGGAGTCACTTGTTGGCTCTTATCGCTCCAAGCGCAATCGGGGTCGCAGTGGCTTTCGATGATAAGCCCGTCAAATCCCATATCGAGAGCTTGTTGAGATATTGGCGCAACAAGTTCGCGTTTGCCACCAATGTGACTTGGGTCGCAAATGATAGGTAGATTAGGCATGCGACGACGCAATTCAATGGGAATGTGCCATTGTGGGAGGTTGCGATATAGATGTTTGCCATAAGCCGAGAATCCGCGGTGAATAGCGCCAATGCGTTTGATGCCGGCATTGTAGATACGTTGCATAGCACCAATCCACAATTCAAGGTCGGGGTTAACCGGGTTTTTGATAAGAACAGGCACATCGGCACCGGCTTCTTGTAGCGCATCGGCAATTTCTTGCATAGCAAATGGGTTAGCCGAGGTGCGAGCACCAATCCAAAGTAAATCCACACCGGCTTCGAGGGCAGCTTCAACGTGTTGCTTTGTTGCAACTTCGGTAGAAGTGTACATGCCTGTGAGTTCCTTCACTTTTTTGAGCCATTGCAACCCTTCGACACCTACACCTTCAAATCCTCCCGGTTTGGTGCGAGGTTTCCATATCCCGGCGCGGAATATTTTTACTCCATTCGCTGCGAGTTCAGTCGCTGTTTGGATAACTTGTTCTTCAGTTTCGGCACTGCAAGGGCCGGCGATAAGAAGTGGTTTTTGAGGGACAATGCCTTCAAGAGTGATAGGTTGTAAATCTTCCATTTTTCTATATGTTTTTATTGTTATTATTCATTATTAATCATTTCGCGAATACGGTCGAGTGCTCGACGCATATTTTCTTCGGTAGCGCATAGCGAAATGCGTATATAACGATCGCCATTGCTTCCGAAAATAAATCCGGGGGTAATAAATACTCGTGCGTCATAAAGCACTTTGTCGGCAAGAGCTTCGCTTGATGCGATATTGTCGGGGATACGTCCCCAAAGGAATAAGCCTCGTTGAGTAGGGTCGAATGTGCAACCGAGAGTGGTCATAATCTCTTCGGCAACATTGCGACGAGAGCGATATACATCGTTGAGAGTAG
>JAFXGB010000199.1 GCA_017520235.1 Muribaculaceae bacterium
ATCTTTAATAATAGTTTTATGTCAACAACAGTGCTTGCTGTTCCGCCTTGACTGAGTCGCTCTTCAGATATTACTCGATTGCTACGAGAGAGCATTAATATCCAAAATTCTTCATAGTTGAGCCTTTCAAGACGATTCCTCATGATGTTATATACATCACTGCTTTGCCTAATCATAGGGTCATCGGAAACTTCTTCATCACGACATCGGCAACCGAGCTCAAATGCAGCTGCAAGAGAGATAGCCTTAGCAGGTCCTATTCCGTTATATTTATTTACAACTTCGTGTATAGACATGCGAGATAATCTGGATAGCCGATTATTGCAACTCCCAAGAATTTCTTGGCTTAGTTGTATAACTGATTTGCCCGGTAAGCCACTCCCAAACACGATAGCAAGTAATTCAGCATTTGATAATGAGCGTATTCCTTGTGCAAGAGCTTTTTCCCTTGGCTTGTCGCTATCATCGAGGTCAGAAATGCGACTAAAACGATTTTCGGGCTTGTTTAATTTGTTGGGCATATTATTTTCCTTTGCGGATTTTTATCTCTTCATTGATATCTCGGCCTTTGCCCAACAGAATTTTGCGAGTGAACGCGTTAATAAAACCACAACCATAACCATATAATTGTATGAGACTTGCAGGTAAGGCTTTGCATGCAATAATTAATGATTTTGTAGTAATTAGAGCAGTAATAAAAATTGCAATGAAATATGCCAATAGTGGAGTAATAAACCACCATGATATAACACATGCTAACGCTAAAAGTAGTATTGAGCCTATCACAAATAAAGCAGGTAATGTGTGTACAAGTTTAAGTGATTCGGGATATAACAGTTTCAAGGTGATGCGAGACATCCCAAAAACATATACTTGACGAGCAAACAACCGCATATTTACTCGTCTTTTATGGTAAACATAAGCTTCACGAATTAATCCAATTGAAAATCCGGCTTGGCGTATGCGAGTGCTCATATCGATATCTTCAGAGAACATTTCTCTAAAACCACCAACAGTTTCCCACACTTTGCGAGAATAACCCATGTTGAATGTGCGAGGAACAAATTTCTCAAGCTGAATTTTCCCTCCTCTGATACCACCAGTTGTCAAGAATGAGGTCATGGAATAATTTATCGCTTTTTGTGTAGTGCTAAATGATTCATGGGCAGCATCAGGACCCCCGAAACAATCTATAGGATTCTTGTCTAATGCTTCAGATAATATTTTGAAATAATCAGCTGGAATAACACAATCAGAGTCAAAGAATATGAAATAATCACCTGTAGCTCTTTCAAGCCCGTAGTTGCGAGCAATCGAACGCCCTTCGTTTTCCTTGAAAAAATATTTTACATCTACTTGCGATGAATATTTTTCAACAACTTTGTCGCATGGAGCAGATGACCCATCTTCAACAATAATGGTCTCAAAGTTTTTACATGATTGTTGGGATAAACTTTTTAAAAGATCCTCAACCTCATCAATACGATTATATACAGGGATAATTATAGAAAATCGTGGCATATATGAATTTGTTTATACGATTAACTCATTCTTGATTTGTAATCATCATAGGTATATTGACGCAAGTATTCACATTCTCCATTTTGGCGACAGAGAACAATTGCGGGATGTTGTATGCCGTTGAACATATTGGTTTTTACAGTTGTATAGTGGTTCATATCTTCAAGAGTGAGTCGATCACCAATTTTCAGTTCGTTGTTAAAACTCCAATCTCCGACAAAATCTCCACTAAGGCATGAATTCCCACCTAAACGATATGTGGGTTTAGATAGGTTAACATCAATACTTTCAGTAATTGCAGGTTTATAAGGCATTTCAAGGCAGTCAGGCATGTGGCATGCAAAAGATGCATCTATAATTGCTGTTTTTACACCTTGATTTTCAACAATATCAACAACTGAAGTAATGAGGTCACCTGTGCGCCATGTAAATGCACTTCCCGGCTCAAGAATAACATCAAGCCAGGGATATCTTACTTTGAACGCTTTTAATAACGAAATGAGGTGTTGAATGTCATATCCGGCTTTTGTCATGAGATGACCGCCTCCCATGTTTACCCATTTTACTGATGGAAGATATTGTCCAAATTGAGTTTCAAAAGCCTCCAATACTTTTTCTAAATCATAAGACGTAGATTCGCATAGGGCATGAAAATGTAACCCCTCAATCCCTTCAGGCAGATGTTCGTCTAATTGTTCGGCAGTAACACCAAATCGGGAGCCAGGCAGAGCCGGGTTATAAATGTCGGTTTCAATGACCGAACAACGAGGATTTACTCTCAACCCCGGCGAAACATGGCGGTTTGCCGGATTGTTATTGTGGTTATTTATTGTCTCAGAGAAGCGTTGCCATTGGCTGACAGAGTTAAATGTAATGTGGGTACTGCCTGCAATATATTTAGAAATACTTTCAGGAGTATATGCCGGACAATAAGAGTGTATCTCATTCCCAAGTTCTTCATTTCCAAGTTGCAGCTCGTTTAATGAACTTGCAGTTGCTGCTTGGCAGTATTCGCGTATTATTGGAAATGTACGCCATAAAGCATTGGCTTTAAATGCCATTATTATATTTACACCGGCTTCTTTCTTGACACTGTTTATCAGTTCAAGATTACGACGTAAACGATCTTCGTAAACGATGTAGAAAGGAGTGGGTATTTGTTCTATTTTCATTAGCCTATGATGTTGAATTTTGCGAATTTTAGTAATAATGTTTTCTCCCCAACGTTGTTGAACTTAACAACAATGCGAGCGTCAGCTGATTTATTATCAACATTAATAATAACCCCGGTCCCAAATCGTGAATGTTCGATTGTCATACCGGTGCTCAATTCTGATACTGAATGGATTCCGTTTATTGATGAAGAATTAGCTTTTTGTGCATTATTAGTTGTTGACGTTGCTGTAATATTCTCTGTATTACTATGCCCGAATGACGATTGTCTGAGAGATGAGTAACTACGAGAGTTAAATGATGAGCGATAATTCCCGAGTGGATTAACCGCTTGACGATTGTTCAGATTGCTTCCTGCACTTAGTTGCAAGAATTGCGGGTTTATATCTCTAATAAAGCGAGAAGGAGAGCATGTTACTGTTTGTCCATTTCTAAAGCGAGATGATGCATAGGATATCATGCAAAAACTTTTTGCACGGGTAATGGCCACATATAGTAATCTGC
>JAFXGB010000200.1 GCA_017520235.1 Muribaculaceae bacterium
AGAGCTGGCAATTTCTGAGCCCAATCCTCCATCAATGCGATTTTCTTTGATGGAACTCGCACAATGTTCACCAACGGATTTATGTTATCAATAAGATTGGCCGAGAGGTCGCCAACAACAACCCCTTTGGGTAAAGACTTCAACTCATTGCCATAACTTCCTCCGAGTATAAAACCTTTACCTGAAAACATTCTGCTATCGGGATAAAGATTCAGATAATGTGCCACTACATCAGTTCCTCCACGATAATGGCAACGAGTGAAAGAATCAGAAGTGATGGGTATATATTTGCTTTTCCCATCAGATGTTCCCGAAGATTGCGCAAAATGAGTTGTCATTCCTTTCCACAACACATCACGCTCCCCGGCAATCATGCGTTCAACCAATGGACGAATTTTTTCATAAGGAGTTATTGGTACTTTTGTTGCAAAATCCTCATAGGATGAAATCGTTGAAAAGTCATGCGTTACTCCCCACTGTGTGTTTCGAGCCTGTTTTATCATCCACATGAGTTGTTGTCGCTGTATTTTCTCACTCTGAGAAATCCAGTGCAATGATTCTTTTACTCTATGAGCAAAAAACGGACGAACAATAGGAGTAAAATCCATTCTCTTGACTTTTTATAATGCCAAAATTACACAAATCCCTTCAAATACTCTGAATAGATACTAATTTTTTAATTTCGTTTTTATTCTTTAAACATTCCAAACATAAAAATACCATTAACAAGCTAAATATAAGATATAAATCATTAAATTTGCATTATTAATCAAGTAAAATAACATGGACAAAATAAAAATCCTATACAAAAATTTCTTTTTTGTAGCATTAGTAATGCTCATCTTTACCTCTTGTTCTGAAGACGGGCCTAATCGCTATGATGACAGAGACGATCATTACTACTCGCCATTAGTTGGCACTTGGGAATTAATTGAAGACTTATATGGACCTGTCCCTCAAAGCGAAACAAACTTTATCACATTTTATTCTGATGGAGCAGGGCTCTATGAAGGATATAACATTAATGGAGTATGGGATAGTTGGAATACATATTGGGATAGTTATTATGGTAGCGAATTAATTATTTATTTCCCCGATGGAGATAAATGGTATTACTTTTGGGAAATAAATAAAGGCTATCTATATCTGTACAACATGGATGCGCCCAATTACTATTATATTTATCGACCGGTATATTGGTAATTAACGACATAACCACATGAGCGAAATTTCTCAAATTAAAAAACAAGAAAAGTGGACCGAGATAGAACATCTTCCGGAATGGGATGAGGAGTTTTATCATGTCTATACGGCAAAAAAGCATAGTAAGTGGCTAATGCTTAAAACTCTAAAGCCGGAATATCGTGGAATAGAGGAATATGAAACAATGATTGAGAAAGAATTTGATGTCAGATATAATCTCACTCACCCCAACATTGTTATCATCACCGATTTTGAAGATGTTCCCGGTGTAGGTCGTTGTATAATTACCGATGATGTTTATGGCGAATCACTTCGCAAACTGATAGATGAAAAACGTGTTACTCCAGAAATCATTGACCAACTACGTAATCAATTGGTCAGCGCATTGGATTACATACAAACAAATCACATTGTTCATCACCCAATACGCCCCGAACGCATCATCTTCACCGAGATTGGCGGAAAGCTAAAACTAATCGACGTGGGGTTTGACCAACGTGAAAATCTTGAACCAGCTGAAGCTTCAGAAGACATTTATAACTATGGAAAGGTTTTGCTCGAAGCATTAGACAACACCGATGCAAAATATCCTCATCTACGAAAAGTTGCCGAACGATGTACCAATAGCAACCCACGCAACAGATATAGAGACATCCAGGAATTACATCTTGCACTCGAACAGCGCACAAGTAATCGCCTATACATCCTATGTATAATTTTCCTTGCGATAATGACTTTGTTCCTTGCTTGGTTTAATTCTCCATGGCGACCAACACCTCCCGACAAAGAGGTTCTTGAAAATACAATTATTAATCCAAATCCTACCAAAGATATAAATAATGGCAATTGAAATACGCAAAATAAATCCTACTAAATCAGACCTCCGCAAATATGTAAAATTTGGGATTGACCTATATAACGAGAACCCATACTTTGTTCCTCCTTTGATTTTTGACGAAGTTGATACTTTGCACCCCGACAAAAATCCTGCATTTGAATTTTGCCAGGCACAATCATTCATGGCTTTTCGTGACGGAAAACCGGTAGGTCGCATTACAGGAATAATCAATAATAAAGTAAATGAAAAAACAGGAGAAAAATCGCTTCGTTTTGGATTTACCGATTTCATTGATGACAAAGATGTCGTTGATGCTTTATTTAACGAGGTTGAGAAATGGGGACGCCAACAAGGAATGACATCAATTGTAGGCCCCATGGGATTTAGCGACATGGACCACGAAGGGATGTTGATTGATGGGTTTGAAGAGCTCGGGACAATGGCTACCATATACAACTACCCTTACTACCCTAAACACATGGAACGAATGGGATTTGTAAAAGATGCTGAATGGGTAGAGTATCGCATAACAATACCTGATTGCGTCCCCGAAAAATACTTGCGTATTGCTGATATCGTCCAAAAGAAATATAATCTGAGAGTAAAAAAATACACTAATCGCAAGAAGCTAAAAGATGAATATGGGCTTGCTTTGTTTGAATTAATCAACGAAGCCTATGACGGCTTATATGGATATTCTCCTTTGACACCAAAACAAATTAATCACTACATAGACATGTACTTAGGCATTTTGCGCCTTGACTGCGTGTGTGTGATTGTCGATAGCGAAGACAAACTCATTGGTGTAGGGATTTCCATTCCTTCATTTTCAAGAGCCCTACAAAAGAGCAAAGGTCGTTTATTACCATTTGGATGGTGGCACATTCTTCGCGCACTAAAAGCTAAAAATGACATTGTAGACCTAATGCTTATAGCCATTAAACCAGAGTATCAAAGTAAAGGTGTTAATGCTTTGCTATTCTCCGATTTGTTGCCAACATACATTAAAAATGGATACAAATGGGCTGAAAGCAACCTTGAACTTGAAGACAATGCAAGTGTGCAATTGCAATGGCAATATTTTGACCGTCGATTACATCGTCGCCGTCGAGCCTATCGCAAACCACTTTAACACAATACCCCACACGACGAGCTGATTCATTCAGCTCGTTTTTTTTGAGGCCGATGCAACTATTCCATATTTTTGTCGTCATATTAGTGAAATCAATCTTTCTTAATAATCATGAAACTGACCGACGCAGAAAAGCGTAACCTATTTGAACAATGCATAGCACAATATAGCACTTTGATAAATAAGATATGCTATATGTATGCTGCTGATATGGAGAATTTCAATGATTTGCGACAAGAAGTACTCATCAATGTGTGGCAGGGATTAGACGGATTTGAAGAACGTGCAAAACTATCAACATGGATCTACCGAGTGAGTATCAATACATGCATCTCATATATACAAAAAGAGCGCAAACACTCTTCTCATAGCGAATTGTCTGACAACATTTACTGTTACGATGAATCAGAAGAACATCTCCAACATCTTAAAGAGATGTATCAACTCATCGACCAACTTAATCGTCTCGACAAAGCGCTAATTCTCCTATGGCTTGATGAGATGCCCTATGAGGAAATAGGCTCAATCATGGGCATAAGTCGCAACAATGTAGCATCTCGCTTGCGACGCGCAAAGGAAAAACTTACTAATATGGCTAACTCTTAAAACTTATTGAACATGGAACTTGATGAACTAAAAAATAGATGGAAACAACTTGACAACCATGTAAAAAGTCAAGATGAAAAAATACGCCAACTCACCGACCAGATAATTGCCAGCAAGGTTAAATCTCCACTGCAAACACTTCGCATTCACTGCATCATTGCCGCTATTATAGCCCCTTTCTTACTTCCTTTCTTCTTTTGGGCTTATAATTTCGTGGGATTAACGTGTGCCGATTGGCAAAAATCTTTATTATATACTCTAACATTACTCTTCGTTGGATTTACTTTTGCTCGAGAACTCTATTTCATATATGATTTAAGCAAAATAGATATTTGCAAAGATACTGTTATTGAATCATTGCGACACACCATTAAGTTTCGTCATCATTACAAATGGGGTGTATTGATAGATCTAATCATCGGCATTGCATTTATCACAGTTGCTTTCTCGGCATTAAATAAAGAATTTATGTATGGAGGATTTATCGGAGGCATAGTTGGAGGATTTATCGGGACTAAATTGTATCGCTTCTACAACCGCACAATCAACGCCCTTGAATCAGCTCTCCTCGAATGGGACAATGAAAAATAATCTTCTATCCCTTAATAAATGACAAGGAGATGTGTCGTCATTAACACATCTCCTTATACTATCTTTCAAAATAGAGTTTTACTCATCTCCGAAATTTATCGAAATTCTATTGTCTATAGATTGTTGACTTTCGGGCTCTGACTGATTTTCTTCTTCAGTAACCGTTACCTTCTTTACTCCGGCTTTTATCTCATCAGCAACTTTTTTATCGCGATTGAATGCCGGTGTTTTTTCTAATTTTTCAACCACCGCATCATCATCCATCTGATCAGGTTGTAAAATGATGTATCGAGCTCGATCTTTTGCATTCTGTATTTCATTTATTTTCTCCCCATACTCTTCTGTCATGCGGTCAATTTCGTTCACCGGTTCAGGTTTAGATGGGAATAACGTTCTTTGCGGACGTTTAGCCTTGGCATCAATTCTTATTGAATTTTCAAATCCGGCTGCCAAAATTGTAATCTTAATCTTATCACCAAGAGATTCATCAAAAGCAACACCCCAAATAACATCTACTCCAGAATCAAGATTGCTGATAAAATCGGTCAACTCCTGAGCTTCTTCCATTACAAACTTGTGTTCAGCTTCACGTGAGAAATACAAGTTGAACAATAATTTTTTTGATCCAAATATATCTTGATTCTTAAGCAATGGAGAATTAAGCGCATCATTAATTGCCTTTGTTACACGATTTTCACCTTCACCATATCCACTCGAAATAATTGCAGCCCCACCATTGCGTAACGTTGTGTCAACGTCATTAAAGTCAAGGTTGATGTGTCCATTGCAAGTTATCAATTCTGAGATACTACGTGCGGCTGTCGATAGAGTTTCATCAGCTTTACCGAATGCATTCATAAAATCAAGATCTCGATAAATCTCTGTAAGGCGCTCGTTATTTATCACAAGAAGAGCATCAACATATTTGCTCATTTCATCGGCACCATCAAGAGCCTTGAGGATCTTCTTCTCACCCTCAAAGAGGAATGGAATTGTAACAATACCTATTGTCAATAATCCACGTTCCTTGGCTATGCGAGCTACTACCGGAGCGGCACCTGTACCTGTTCCACCTCCCATACCGGCTGTAATGAATACCATCTGAGTGTTATCATTAAACAATGCGTCTAACTGTTCAGTACTCTCTTCAGCCGCAAGTCTTGCAACTTCAGGCTTATTCCCTGCGCCTAACCCTTTTGTTATATTGGGACCTATCAACACCCTATTAGGAACCGGAGAATGGTCTAAAGCTTGCTTATCTGTGTTACACACGACAAACGACACATTCTTAATTCCTTGTGCATACATGTGCTTTATGGCATTATTTCCGCCACCGCCAACTCCGATTACCTTAATTATTGTTTCTTCATTTGAAGTAAACGTAAAATTATGATCGTTCTGTATATCGTCTATTGTCATATCTTTTTCTCTTTTACAATTTAATTATCTAAAATCATCATCTTCTTCATCGTCATCCTCTTCATCGTCCATTATGCGAGCAAGACGACTTTTCAAACGATCCATGAGACTTGAGCCTTTTTCTTTAGGTTCTTTCTCTTTATTCTCTTCCTTTGTCTCCTCCTTAGGAGTTTCTATTATTGTTTCATCTATAGTAGAAGGCTCTTTTTCCAAACATTCAATAGCAGAGATGCGTATAGCCGACATTAAAATTGAAATTACATCAACTGAATCACTTGGCTGTATGCGATTATCGGTAATACGTATCAATCCTAATGGGGCTCCGCTACGCACTTTCATCGCACTTTGCGCCTCAAGCAATGAGTTAAATCCTTTCAATTTTGCACCACCCCCCACAACAACTATTCCGGCAGGAAGATCAGCCGGCTTATAAGCCGCATACTTGATTTGCTCGATTATATTAGCAACGATTTCACCTGCACGAGCCTGTACATAATTATTCACCTCAGCGACATCGATACCATCAACGGCATTTTTCTTACCTACTTGTTCTTGAGGATTAGCACACCCTACAGCTTTTTTAAGCTCTTCAGCTTTCTCCTCAAGGTGATTTATTGAAGTGATATCACGAGTTATATTTCGCGAGCCAAGCGGAATTGTTTCAAGATAATGCAATGCGCCATCTTTATAAATTGAGACTGTAGTCGTTTCAGCTCCAAAATCGACGAGCATACAACCAAGACGCTTTTCATCATCAGAAAGCACTAAATCAGCAACAGCAATAGGACGCACGACATATCCATTTATAGCTAATTGCAAACGTTCTCCAAGTACACGATTCAGATTACGTTTTATCTGAGGTTTGCAAGTCAATAAATTCAAATTAGCATTAATTTGTTGACCAAATATCCCCACCGGGTTAATTGCCGGCTGATTATCAATAGTAAAACTACGAGGCAAGACATCGACTACGTCTCTTTCTGAAATATTGGTTGCCCGTGCTTCATCTTTTATTTGCTCAATAATGCGTTCCGTAATTTCAAGTTCATCGGGTAATTGGCGTTGAATTTCACGAGAGGAAGCTGACAATGAACGACCTCCCATGCCAACATATACTCCCTTAATCTTGCGGGGAGATATGCTATTATTCTCTTCCAACAAACGTATTATGCGCGACACGCGATTGCTCACCTCTTCAACATTTTGGATACAACCATATCGCACACAATCTATCAATTTTTCTTCTTCAATATTAAGAACTGTCAAAGCACCGGTCTCATCGACTGCCCCTACAGCTCCTTTAATTTTAGAGCTACCTATTTCAATAGCTACAATATATTTTTGTTCCATATTTTATAGATTTATTAATTACTATTTTTTACGCTCACCGTATCGGTTGTTTCATCGGCAATCATTGAGCCAACATCAGGGGCTTCATTTTCGATCTCTTCATCATATTTTACTTTTGCTTCATTGAGCCTTTTAGCTCGTTTTGTAGCTACAACCTGACCACTCCACTTAACCGCAAGAGTATCATAACAATCCCAACCTTTTACCGGTAAAACCTCTTCATACATGCGACGAAGCCGTGCAAATTTGTTCTCAATATTAGACATATCTCCAAATTTTATAACATGGCCACGAATGGAGGGAACAAGATATATATCATGACGAGCATCAGTCTTTATCATTGTAATCAGTGATGACCACGTTGCATCAGATTTAATATATTCAATCAGAGGCAATAGCGATACAGCAGTAAACAGCGAGTCAAATTGACCTGAAATAACAGGAACATCAAGAAAATATCGGGCATCAGCCGAAATGCGTTTCCCCTCACAATTAATATAATAAGACACATCTTTTTCAAACACACGAGCAACTGGTCGCATGGGGTTAACTGAGATTATCACTTTCCCATTATTTAATTTCACGCATGACGCTGATTCAATCTTATCAATCGAATTTAATTTTTTCTCAATGCTATCAATATTAATATCTCTGAGCAACATCCCTTCACAACGAGTAGGCAAGCTATCTATTTCGCGTGAAATTTCCGATTTTGTAACAAAATGGTATGTAGCTGTATCTGCTACATATATTTCCATTCCGGTACAACGACTTCCCTTGAAAGCATCTCCTATCCAAAAGAAAATTGCGATAAGATATGCGACAAGCAACAATGATGAAATACACCAAATTATGGTCCTCAGTTTCATGCTAATCTCCTGTTAGATATTACATATTTCAGGCAAATAATTACATATATCTCCTGCTCCGGCAGTTAGTAGGACATCCCAATCCCTATTTTTCAATGTTGCAACTAAATCCTCTTTTCTTATCAATAACTTATCCTTGCAAGTGATTTTATCAAATATTATTTCAGACGTAACACCAGGAATGGGCTCTTCACGAGCTGGATATATATCCAATAGGATTACCTCATCGGCAATTGATAGAGCTTCGGCAAATTCAGGTGCAAAATCTCGTGTACGAGAATATAAATGGGGTTGAAATGCAACAGTCAAACGACGATTTTCATATAATGCTTTTACCGACGAAATACTCGCTTTCAATTCATCAGGATGATGAGCATAATCATCAATCACCACATGTCCATTATCTTCTTTTTTCCATACTTCAAATCGACGTTTCGGTCCCATAAATGTACGCATTGCATAGTGCATATCATCAGGCTCTAACTCTCCTGTCAAGAAACATGCAGCCATTGAAGCAATAGAGTTTTCAATATTTATCTCTACCGGCACACCTAATTCAATATTAGGATATACCCCTTTAGGAGTTACAAAGTCAAATGTTATCGTTCCATTCCCTCTACGAATATTTACGGCATGAAAATCACCACTATCTCGAGAATATGTAAATGTTTTTACTCCTTCTTTGACACGAGGTTTTAGTTTCAACCCTTCATGAATGAGCAAACATCCATCTTCGCGTATCAACTCTGTAAAATGAGCAAAACTTTCAAGGTAGGCCTCCTCTGTTCCATAAATATCGAGGTGGTCAGCATCAGTTGATGTGATAACAGCAATATAAGGAGTCAAGTGGTGGAATGAGCGGTCATATTCATCAGCCTCTATAACTGTATAAGGCGAAGTTTCACTCAACAATAAGTTACTATTATAATTACGCAAAATTCCACCAAGGAATGCATTACACCCTATAGACGAATTATGAAGTATGTGTGCAGCCATTGATGATGTTGTTGTCTTTCCATGAGTTCCGGCAAAACACAATCCATGCGAACCTCTTGTTATCATTCCCAGTACAGCTGCACGTTTCATCACTTCAAATCCGTTTTCCTTAAAGAATGTAAGTCCCGGATGCGAAGACGGAATAGCAGGAGTATAGACAACAAGTGTATCTTCGGGATTACGATAAATTTCAGGTATTGCTTTAACCGATTCGTCATAAGTAATTTCAGCACCTTCTTCGACAAGAGCATCGGTCAATGCTGTGCGAGTGCGATCATAGCCGGCAACATTACACCCACGAGACAAAAAATAACGCACGAGTGCAGCCATTCCAATCCCACCGGCACCAACAAAATATATATTTTTCTTTATTTCCATCAGTTATATTCTTATTTAAGAATGTTATATATTGTATCAACAATTTTTTCATCAGCATCATGCAATGCCATCTTCAAGACATTGGCCGACATACGTGAACGTTTTTCCTCATCAGACAATAATAATGTAACCTCTTGCGCAAGTTTTTCCTTACATTCAGCGTCCAATATCATTACTGCCGCATCTTTATCCACAAGAGCTTGTGCATTTTTACGTTGATGATCCTCTGCAACATTGGGCGACGGCACAAGAATTGCGGGCATCCCCAATAATTGCAACTCCGAAATTGTGCTTGCTCCTGCTCTTGACACAACAATATCCGCAGCACGATAAGCCACTCCCATGTTAGAAATAAATGGCTGTGCTTTTACAGTTGGATAACCTTGTGCTTTTGCACAACATTCATCGGCATATAATTTTCCTGTTTGCCATAAAACAGATGCCCCTGTTGATGTAATTGCATCAAGCGAAACAGCCATACTATCATTTATTGTGCGAGCGCCAAGACTACCTCCAACGACAAGCACCAATGGACGAGTGGCATCAAATCCAAGAGCTTCTTTAGCTTGTGCTTGCGTTTCTGTTACGTTCAATATATCGGCACGCACAGGATTTCCGGTCAAGATAATCTTATCGGCAGGGAAAAAACGCTCCATATTTTCGTATGCAACACAAATTGCATCGGCATTTTTTGCCAATAACTTATTTGTTACACCGGCATAGGAATTTTGCTCTTGTAACAAAGTGGGAATTCCTCGTTTCTGAGCAGCCTTGAGCATTGGTCCACTTGCATAACCACCTACCCCTACTGCCATATCAGGACGAAAATCTTTCAGCACCTTACGAGCAAGTCTCATGCTTTTAAAAAGACGATAAAGCACCTTAACATTACGCCACAATCTGCGACGATCAAAACCACTTACAGGTAATCCCACAATTTTATATCCGGCTGCCGGAACTCGCTCCATTTCCATGCGATTTTCAGCCCCAACAAATAAAATTTTAGTCTCAACATTACGGCGTTTCAACGCATTCGCAATTGACAATGCAGGGAAAATGTGCCCACCTGTACCACCGCCACTAACTAATATTTTATAACTTCTCTTACTCATAATCGATTATAATTGCGTTGGATTATCAGCACGAACACCTTCAGGGAGAGTGTTTAATTCCTGTTTTATTTCTTGTTTCTTTCCATTGCGCACTGCATATCGGCTAACGCTCAACATTATACCAAAGGCAATCGATGTTATCAATATCGACGAGCCTCCTTTAGAAATCAATGGCAATGGCTGTCCCGATACAGGAAATACTCCGGTAACAATCGCCATGTGGAATAGCGCTTGGAACACAATCATTACAGCCATCCCTATTACAAGCATAGCAGGGAAGGCTCGACTGCATCGGCTTGCAATGCTTCCAGCCCGAGCCAATAGCCATAAATATAACAATAGTACAAACATTCCTCCCACAAACCCCATATCTTCGATTATTATTGAATAAATATAATCAGAAAATGCGAGCGGAAGACGTGCTGTTTCTCGAGAATTACCTGGGAATACTCCTAACAATCCTCCATTGGCTTGCGCCATATAAGCATACATTTCTTGACGATTGTCGGCTGTAATCGGTTTATCATATTTGGGAATACTATCTCCTAAAAATCTATCAATGCGAGCTTGCCATGTCCCGGAACGATCGGTTTTTATCGTCTCATTGCGATTTCCATCCATTTGTTCCAATTCTATTCCGGCTTTTAATTTCTCCATTCTTTCTTCTGCTTTTTCCATCTTTAACCAAAGAGCCCCACAGGCTATCAACCCA
>JAFXGB010000019.1 GCA_017520235.1 Muribaculaceae bacterium
CAAAAGCAAGCTCCACAAATTCCCTTTGACAAATTGGAGCAAGGAGATATTGCATTTCGCAGAGGAGAAGGATTCATTAGTGATGTTATTATTTATAATGATGTTAATGGGATGTATTCCCACATAGGTATCATTGTTAAGCTCAATGATAGTTTAAAAGTTGTTCATGCAGTGCCGGGAGAGCCCGACTTCAAAGGCGATTTTGATCGTGTCAAACTTGAACCTATTGAGTCATTCTTTTCCCCTTCTCGCGCATTAAGAGGAGAAATCATGAGAACACCTCTGACCGACTCAATGCGCAACATTATAAATAATATGGCTTTAGAGAAAGTCCATAAAAAGATAAAATTTGACCACGACTACAATATTAACGACACGACCGAATTATATTGCACTGAACTCATTCAGCTACTGTTTAGTCACATAGGTATAGACTTAGCTGAAAATAGGTTAACCACAATAAATATTCCAGGCATGTCAGGAAATTATATTATGCCCTCAGATATATATGAAAACCAGAAATTAATAAGTGTTTATAAATATTGATTTACTAACCCCTAAAAAATTATTTATCATGAAAAAATTATTTTTCGCGTTGATTTGCATGTTTGCAATCATGACAACATCTTGTGGTGGTGGAGCATCAACTCCTTCCGATGCAGCGACAGAATGTATTGAACTCATCAAAGCTAAAGACTATGAAGGTTTTGTTGATAAACTTCACATGAGCAAAGATGCCACTGCCGAAGAAGTAGAGCAACTAAAACAAATGTATGTTTCTTTGTTTAAAGAAAAAGTTGATAAACAAACTGAGAAAAAAGGCGGATTTGCATCTTACACTATTCTCAGCGAAGAAATTGCAGAAGATGGCCAAAGCGCAAAAGTAAAATACGAAATCACTTACGGCGACGGCTCAACTGACAAAAACAGCCTCGATTTTGTTCTCGTTGACGGAGAATGGAAACCCGCTGTTAACAAATAAACAATACTTTTCCCTAATATCCATGGGTGGCAGAATATTGCCACCCTATTTTTTATAATGACAAACCCGATACATATTTTTATAGCCTACATCAATTTTATGCTGCAAAACATAATTTTAACAATATTTAAGCGTAATTCTACTCATTTTATTTGGTAGATATCAACAAAGGCAGTACCTTTGCAAACAGAAAACATCGCGGAGTGGAGCAGTGGTAGCTCGCCAGGCTCATAACCTGGAGGTCGTTGGTTCGAGTCCAGCCTCCGCCACTCAGACAAAGAGAAAAGCAATAGCTTTTCTCTTTTTTGTTATTTTTGCCTACTATACCATTACAAATGAACATTTTTTCTTATTAATGGTTATTAGCTATAAAAAAATATGTATCTTTGCTATTAAGGTTACGTCTCTATCTCATAGAGTAGATACAGGCAGCAGTCATACTGACTTATTTTAAATAAAAGCATTATATTTGTAACATAAAATTAACTCATAAACTAATATATTAAAATCATGAGCAAACCATACGTTATAGGTATCGACATGGGCGGAACTAACACCGTGTTTGGTATCGTTGATGCTCGCGGTGTTGTTATCGCAAGTTCATCTATCAAGACTCAAAAGCATAGCAAAATTGATGACTACATCAATGAGCTTTATACTGAAACAACTAAACTTATCGAAGCAAACGACGCTGTCGGCAAAATTCATGGCATCGGTATAGGTGCACCAAATGCCAACTATTTCACAGGCATCATCGAAGATGGAGTAAACCTTCCATGGCCTACTCCAATACCATTGGCAAAACTTGTTAGCGACAAGTTTGGAATTCCTGTAGCTATCACTAACGATGCTAATGCAGCAGCTATCGGTGAAATGACCTATGGCGCAGCTCGTGGATTGAAAGATTTCATCATGATTACTCTCGGGACAGGAGTTGGTAGTGGTATCGTTATTAACGGACAATTGGTATATGGACATGATGGCTTTGCAGGAGAACTTGGACACGTTATAATGAAACGCAACAATGGACGTCTTTGCGGTTGCGGTCGCATAGGCTGCCTTGAAGCTTACTGCTCTGCTACAGGTGTTGCTCGCACAGCACGCGAGTTCCTTGAAGCACGCACCGACGCTTCTTCTCTTCGCGAAATTCCAACTGAAGATATCACATCTAAGGATGTTTATGACGCAGCTATTGCAGGCGATAAATTGGCTAAAGACATCTTCGAATTTACCGGAAATATGCTTGGAGAAGCATTTGCTGACTTTACTGTATTCACTGCTCCTGAAGCAATTATCTTATTTGGTGGACTTGCTAAATCAGGAGAATTATTATTGAAACCTTTGCGTAACTCAATGGAGAAGAATATGCTTTCTATTTGGAAAGGCAAAGTAAAAGTTCTTCTATCAGAACTCAAAGAAGCCGATGCAGCTGTTCTTGGAGCTAGCGCCCTCGGCTGGGAAGCAAAATAATCTCACTCCCATCATGAAACAACAACCCCCATCATCTCTCGATGATGGGGGTTGTTTATATTGTTTATAAAGCATTTAACTCATCGGGCAATATTACTTGTGCCCACTCTGGAACATCAGTAACATACATTTTACCCATCACTCCATTCACTAAACGAAATTGGATTTTAGCTTCTTCTCCATCTATAGAATTATCATAGATATATAATCTATCAACGATTGAAGATACTGCCTTACAATTTTCTATCGATTTATAATATCTTGAAATAATCTTTGATATAGGAACATCATGACCTCCTTTCATAACTCGATTTGCTATTCGAGAGGCGTTAATCGTAGGGCTTGATGTTGAGATAAAGAATAAACGAATGAAAAAACCTTTCTTTTTTGCTCTTGCTATAAAATCTACTTTATCGAAAGCAGACAGCACTGTTTCAAACACAAAACTTTTTCTTTCATCTAAACATTTCTCTCTCAATTCTGCACAATAATTTGCGGCTTTTAATACAGAATCTTGAGAATTCCAATCTCCAAATATCTCATTTGCAACCTCATCGGGATTTATATAAATTGTACCCTCAGCCCATTCATGATGAAGAAATCTTTTGGTTACAGATGTTTTGCCCGAGCCATTGGGACCGGCAATTATAATCAGTTCAGGTTTATATTCCGCACTATCCATTGATAATACTACTTATGCGTTCTTCCCACATTGCTTTATTATTTGCTATGTTACGACGCATTTGTTCAAAATGTTCATCAGCCGCCTTTTTACTGCTTTCGCGAGCATCTTGGGCAACTTCTTTCATTACTTGCTCAAGCATCTCATCTGTTGGTTCTTGACCAGTGCCAAACCTGTAAGATTTCATTTCATTCTCTGACATAACAACTTTGGGCTATCTTATTTATTTCTACAAAGATAACAATTTAATTTAACGAATGTCACAAACTGCACCGTTTTTATTTTTTATTACGTTTTAACGCACGCAACAAAATCGGGGTAGAATTTCTTAGAGCTAGCGTCCTCATCTGGGAAGCAAAATAATCTCACTCCCATCATGAAACAACAACCCCCATCATC
>JAFXGB010000201.1 GCA_017520235.1 Muribaculaceae bacterium
ATATTTATGATTGCGGTATCAGCACGTTTGGTGTCATGCGAATGTATGTCAATGCGCGGGAACATCATGGAACAGGGTCATATCCGCTTCCTCCCCATGGATGGCAACGGCCGATGCGTTTAATGGCAAGCCACAAGCCTTTTATTGCACCATGCTTGTTTATAGCTTCTATTGCATATTGGCTACAAGTGGGTGTATATCGACATGCTGCCGGAAACATAGGTGAAATGCAGTATTGATAAAATTTAATTGGTAACACCAAGATAAATCTAATCATCCTTTTCATGATTGGTTTCTTTTTGGGGAGAGTTTAGAGCGTTTGAAACCTTTTGAAGAAGTTTTATCATTGCCTTTTCTATTTCGTCATACTTTACAATTGAAGAGCCAATGTAAATGAATGCAACATCAAGGGCAATGTTTTCATCACATGAGAGGTATTGGCGATTTAGGCGATAGGCCTCTCGCACACGACGACGGAGTTTTACTCGGTCAACAGCATGTTTAAATCGCTTTTTTGGAATTGAAACAAGAAATTGGGTGTTTTTATTTGTGCGTTTATCATTAATGCGCCATACTGCACGCAAAGGAAAAGAGGTGCACACGTTTCCCTCGCGATGAGTGAAAAGCATGTCAATGGCAGTCAGGCTACACAGTTTTTCCTTTTTATATAGGCGTAGAGAGTTCAAAATCTTTTAAAATAAAAACACCTTGCAAGTTTACGAAAATATATTGAAACGAGCAAGGTGCTATAATATTTAGATTGTTTTTAGGATGCAATAATTTCTTGTGGAGTATTTTCTTTTAAGAACAAATCGAGTGCGGCAGTCATTGATGGTGCTTTTGGAGATGGTGCTTCAATGTCGAGTCTGAAACCTGCATCGCGCACAGCTTTGGCTGTAGTTGCCCCAAATGTTCCGAATTTAATATCTCCTTGTTTAAAATTGGGGAAATTCTTTGTCAATGAAGCAATGCCGGAAGGACTGAAGAATAGCAACATATCATAGTCAAATGCTTCATCAGGACCAAAGTCGTTGCTCACTGTGCGATACATCACAGCTTTTGTGTAGTTGATATTATTCTTGTCAAGAATGTTATCGTCCTCTGACTTGTTAACATCGGAGATTGCATACAAGAATTTCTCCTTAGAGTGTTTTAAGAGGAATGGAAGCAAATCATCAAGTTTTCCTGTATTGCCATGGAAAATTTTGCGTTTGCGATAGATTGTATATTTCTGGAGGTATAAAGCAATAGCTTCTGTTGTACAGAAATATTTCATTGTGTCGGGGATGGTAACTCGCATCTCTTCTGCAAGGCGGAAGAAATGGTCAATAGCTGTACGAGCAGTAAAGATTATTGCTGTATAGTCAGATATTGAAATTTTAGATTGGCGGAATTCTTTTGCTGTTAAGCCTTCAACTTTGATAAATGGGCGAAAAACAATTTCTACGCCATATTTTTCGGCTATTTCAAAATAGGGGGATTTCTCAGAAGATGGTTTCGGTTGAGAAACTAATACTTTTTTGATACTCACTTGTCTCTAATTTGTTGTTATTTAACCAAATAGCCTACTACGGAGGTTGCTCCTGAATAGACTAAAATTACCGGAATAATTTCCAGGGTGCAAAGGTACAAAATAAAATAGAATAATGAGCCAAAATTGTGATAAAAAATTCTAAATCCTTTACATATAAATATCACACGTGCAATGAAATAGAGTAAAACAGCAATGCCAAACATGGTGCCTGAATGCGCAGGATAAAACAATGAAATAAATGCCGGGACTAATAACGTTATCCCGAGCAAAACTTGAGAAGCATTAAATCCTTTTATCAATAGAGATGTCCCTACTTTATCGCTGAAAACATATCCGATGATATTGTAAATTAATAATTGCAAGATATAAAAAATGGCCGATAGCCCAATTAGGGATATTACGATTGTAAATATTTTATCTTCAGTGATGGTGTTGGTCGATAGTTTCCCAAAAAGAAGAACGCCTTCATATACCCACAATTGAATTAGCATTGCAATGAGTGTACGAGTTTCATTTGAGGTGTGTTCGTCAAACGCATTTTCTCTACGTCTCATTGACCAAAGGTCTTGAGTTGAGTGTTTAAACAGTCTTGAATAGTGTTTAAAACTAAATGCAACAAATAAAAATGCCAACACAAGAATAGTCAACACTCCTGAATTTTGTCCCGGTTGAGTTGGTCGGGTTTCCGCCACAAGTCCATTAGTATATGGGTCGCTTATTGTGGTGCATAGTTCCAACTCCTTGATTGACGATGGCGCGTTTTCTTCACGACACAATGATATTCCTTGCATTGTGTTGCAAGGAATGAATAGATTTGATTCATTGATATCGTGATACATTTTAATACTTCGAACTGAAATTAGCGTTATCTTCTCTTAATGCCATTTCAACTGCCTCTTCCGGTGTTGTTGCCACTTGCCACAATTGAAAGTGGTCCATCTTCATGAATCCTTGTGAGATAGCATTGTCAAGCATCTTCAATAGAGGATTGTAATAGCCTGCAATGTTGAGAATGACGATGTTGCCTGAATATAGGCCAAGTTGTCGCCATGTGATTATCTCCAATAGCTCTTCCATGGTGCCACAGCCTCCGGGAAGTGCGATGACTGCCGATGAAAGTTCTGCCATGCGTTTTTTGCGTTCATGCATGTTGTCGGTTACCTCCATATCAGTGAGTTGGGAGTGGTGCCAACCATTTTCTACCATAAATTGAGGTATGACACCTATAGCTTGTCCGTTTTGGGCTATTGCACCGTCAATCAATGCGCCCATCAATCCTGTGCGTCCGGCTCCACACACTACCTGTTTGCCTGTTGAGGCTATGAGTTTGCCCAACAAGAACGCGGCATCAAGATATGTCTGTGCGATGTTGGCACTTGATGCACAATAAACGCATATTGCTTGCTTTAGATTCATACGACAAAGTTACAATTCCTATTGATATTTGGCAAGTGTAATTTATGGACAAAAGTAGAGGCGTGCCGTTAAACTCGCCTCCTGTTATAATAAAAGAATATGAGGTGTTACTTTTTAACGAACACAAGGAATTCGCCCGATTCAAGCAGTGTATCATCAGGGATACTTGCTTTGCGGCCGGTAAAGAAATCAACCATGTCGGGGAAGCCGGGCACAGATCTGCTGAATGAGATATAATCAGCATATGCACCAAGGTTTACTACGACAAACACTTTTGACTCACCTTTTTCGCGAGAGAAAGCATATAAAGAGTGGCTTTGTGTTGGGAAGCGTTTCATTTTGCCACCGGCTTCACCTGCATTAAGAGCCTCTTGAGAGTGTTTGAGTTCATTGAGCTTTTGATAGAATGTGAAGTATTCATTGCGAGGTTCCCATTCGGGAGCTTTATCCTTTTTGTAGTTATTAAAAGCTCGGTTCATTCCTGTTTCTTGTCCTGTATAGATGAGAGGCATGCCGGGA
>JAFXGB010000202.1 GCA_017520235.1 Muribaculaceae bacterium
AAAAACAAGAACTCGAAGTAAAGCAAAAAGCAGCCGAAGAAGATGCTAAATGGCAAAAACAACTTCTTGACTCAATCAACTCATACGTTATCGATTATAATAAAGAGAAAAAGTATGACGCAATTTTGTTGAAAGCTGCCGGTGTATATTTCAACCCTTCACTTGAAATTACCGATGATATTATCAAAGGTTTGAACGATCGTTACAACAAGGTTAGCTCAAGCGATAGCAAAAAAGAAGAAGCTAAAACAACTGAGAAAACCGACTCTACTGCAAAGAAAAAATAAACTAACAAAATTAAATATTTCAGCAGGCTACATCATAAAGGTGTAGCCTGTTTTTTTAGTGATGATGGGTGCTTTTAGAGAGAAACGAAAGCGAATTAAGGTGCAAATATGAAAAAATAATATATGCGATGCAACAAAATAGATAGTATGTGCGTCTAATGATTGAATCGCGATAAAAACAGAGTTATTTTATACTAAACAAGAAAAATTATTGACAAAAATGGATTTTTTGAAGAAAATAGTGATATTATGTTGCTTGATGTTATCTACAACTGCTTTTGCCGTGGATTATTAGGTTAAAGGTGTGGCTGTCGATTCGATAGGCGAGGGTGAAATGTATGCCACAGTGAGAGTTTTCTCATTGCCCGACACGATAAAGCCGGTTGCGATGTGTGTGACCGATGAAGAAGGTATGTTTTCTCAAGCCTTAAGCAAATCGGGAAAGTATCGATTGACGATTAATTCGGTTGGTCGCCATGAATTGGTGCGAAACTTTTCGGTTGAAGCAGGCAATCCGATAGCCGATTTAGGCATAATGGTGATGCGCGACGACTCTGAAGTGCTTGGAGAGGTAACAGTGAGAGCGCAGCGCCCCCTCGTGACCAAAGACATCGATCGTATAGGCTATGATGTGCAAGCCGATGAGAGTTCAAAGACCTCATCTATCATTGAGATGCTTCGCAAGGTGCCAATGGTGAATGTTGATGCTCAAAACAACATCACGGTTAAAGGTTCTACAAGTTTCAAGGTGTATAAGAACGGACGCCCCAACAATTCATTCACAAACAATCCCAAAGAGGTGTTGTCGGCTATCCCAGCTTCAATGATAAAGCGCATCGAGGTCATTACCGAACCGGGTGCGAAATATGATGCCGAAGGTGTAGGGGCTATCCTTAATATTGTGACCAACGACGACACCGCCATTAAAGGCGTGATGGGCAATGTGTCGGCTCAGATTAATAGTTTGGGTTGTCCTCAAGGATCATTGTGGCTATCATCTCAGATCGACAAGGTGACAATGTCGGCTTATGCAGGTGGACAGTATCTTAACTCTAAATTGACCGATAGCGAAACATTCACCCATTATGATTATAAAGAAAGTGGATCGACAATGGACTACATCTCGAAAGGAACAAATAAAGGTGGGTTCACATGGTTTGGAGTAGATGCAAGTTGGGAGCCTGATACGCTTAACCTATTCAACCTTTCATTCAACGGCTATTGGCACGACCTTGATGTGCCCGGCTCAACATCAACAATTATGACAGCAGCCGATGGCTCGACAATGTATTCATATAACTCAAAATATTTTTATCCTCAAAGTTATCTCGACTTTACCGGAAATATCAGTTATCAGCGATCCACACATCGAAAGGGTGAAACATTCAATCTCTCTTATCTTGTGTCAACAACCGACCAAGACCGTGATCAATCGCAAGAATACTTTGACATGGTGAATATGCCCGTGAATTATACCGGCACACACTCGGTGTTTGACCTCAAATTTATAGAACATACATTCCAAGCCGACTGGACTCGTCCATTTGGCAAAATCCACACTCTCGATGTGGGTGCAAAATATATCTATCGCGACAATCACAGCACCACAACAAACGAATATATCGGGGTGGGTGAAACATTAAGTGACTTCTCTCACATCACCCAAGTATTGGCAGGATATGGCGAATATAGATTGAGATTAGGCCGTTGGAGCGCAAAGGCCGGCATCAGATATGAGTATTCTTATCTCAAAGCCGATTTTAAAGATGGCTCACAACCCGGATTTAGCCAAAACCTCAATGACTGGGTGCCATCGGCTGCGATATCATGGCAAGCCAACGATGCCAATAGCTTTACATTCAACTATGCCACACGCATCAATCGTCCCGGTATCAGTTATCTTAACCCTGCCGTTGAAGAAGGTGTAAGCTCTACAAGTCAAGGTAATCCCGACTTGGCAAGTGCACGCCACAACTCGTTAAAGTTGACATATATGTATATCAAACCATTGTTCAACCTCAACCTCTCGGCCTATTATGAGTTCTCTAACGACATGATTGCCGCATATAAAACAGTTGAGTCAATCGATGGAGTTGACCACATATTCTCAACCTATGGCAATGTGGGCGACCGTCGTCACTTTTTTGTCAATGCCAATATGCAATGGTCACTCACTCCCAAAACTCAATTCGTGCTTAATGGTATGGCCTCATGGTCTCAATATAAAGTCGACCGTCAAGGCTTGAGCCTCGCTCGTTGGGGTTGGGGAGGATTTGCCCGATTAAGTCATCAATTGCCATGGAAATTACGTGCCGAGCTCGCCGGAGGCAAAAATCAAGTGTATGTAAACGATGTGTATAGCTACACCGAACCAAAAACAAATTCGGGCTGGAACTATTACCTTTCACTTCAACGCTCATTCTTGAAAGAAGACCGCTTGTCGGTGAGCGTGTATGTGTTAAATCCATTTGGTTCGAAAGTTAATAGCACTTACCAATATTATGTCAATGGCGATTATACCGGATATTCCGACACGCGAATGCTAAACGTTGGTAAAATGGCAATGCTTCGTGTAGCCTACCGTTTCGGATCGGTCAACGCTCAGGTGAAGAAAACAAGCAAATCAATTTCTAACGACGACATCATAGGTCGTAAAATAGAATAACATAGAATAATTTATTTAAAATCTCTTATGGAGCTATGCCCCCAAAAATGGGTATGGCTCCATTTAAATATGTATTATAATTCCTACAAAACATTAAAGAAAGTCTAAAGTAATACTTCGAATTTTGATATAAACAAAAAAATGATTAATTTTGACCCGATAAATCAATAATTAAACTTTAATGCGTCGTCTAATCCTCATAATAGCATTGGTGTGTTGTGTTTGCATAGGTGCAAATGCCGCATCGGCATGGGAACGCACCGGTGGGAAAATCAATACCGAGCGCATTGAAGGTGATAGCCCTGAAATAAGAGTGAGTGAGGGTTATGTAT
>JAFXGB010000203.1 GCA_017520235.1 Muribaculaceae bacterium
ACAATTGTTTTGCAATATGTCCTCGTCAAGCGTTGCATGCACGTACTCTTGGATTTGTTCATCCTGAAACAGGTGAAGAGATGTTTTTTTCGGCGCCTGTGCCAAGTGATATGACTTCGATGATGGAGAAATGGCGAAATTATTTGATTAAAGAATAAATTAAAATTATCTAACAACAAAGAATATAATTTAGTAGTTTCAGGAATTTGTATTAACTTTGGGAAATAGATAATATTTCGATATTATACCTTAAATGAGAATAATATGAGAAGAGAAGAATTTAGCGATATATGTCCTTATGATGATAGTGAATTTCAGGAAAAAATAGCTGGGTTGGTTAAAGAACCCGGATTTGAACATGCTGTAAAGTATGTGATGCCTGATGCTGATTATCAAGAATTTGCTAAAGGATTAATGACAATAAACAGCCAAGAAGCATTTCAGATAAATGTTATGTTGCCATTTTTGCAGATGTTAGTAAAGAAAACGACATCAGGAATTTCGGCAAGTGGCTTTGAAAATATAGATAATACTCAAAGCTATACATTCATTACAAATCATCGTGATATAGTATTAGATGCTTCTTTTTTAAATATGTGTCTTGTTGCAAATAATTTCCCCACATGTGAGGTGGCGATAGGTAGCAACTTGCTCATTTTTGATTGGATTAAGGACCTTGTTAAAATTAACAAGAGTTTTATCGTTAAGCGTAATCTTCCCATGTTGCAGGCATTAAAGGCTGCCAAACAATTATCGGCTTATATTTATTTCGCGGTTAATGAGAAAAAGCAATCGGTATGGATTGCACAACGTGAAGGAAGAGCTAAAGACTCAAATGATAGGACGCAAGAATCTCTCATTAAGATGATGGGGCTTGAAGGTCCTGGAAATTTACTTGAAAATCTATTGGCAAAAAAACTTGCGCCAATTTCAATATCATACGAATTTGACCCGAATGATTATTTAAAAGCAAGAGAATTCTTGTTGCGTAAAAATAATCCTGATTTTCAAAAATCAGAACGTGATGACTTGTTTAGTATGGAAACAGGTATCATGCAATTTAAAGGACGTGTGCATTTTGGCGCTGGAAAATGTATTAATTCTCAGTTAGAGGGATTAAAAGATGTCGAGGATAGAAACGAAATTATTCGTAGAGTTTGTGCAATCATAGACAAATCAATTCATTTGGGATATAAGATATATCCTATAAATTATGTTGCCTATGACACAGTTACCGGAGGCAATCGTTTCCGTTCAAGTTATTCTGATGAGGAATTGTCTGCTGTAAATGAATATTTGGATAAACAATTATCTAAGGCGTCAGATATCCCTAATATTACGGATGATGATTATGTTTACATGCGTAATATGATGCTTGAAATGTATGCAAATCCATTGCGAAACAAACTTGTTGCTGAAGGGAACGAATAATCATTAAATTATGAGGTTACCTATATTAATAATGTTGGTTGTCATATTAATTAATATGGCAATAGATTTCTATTTGTATAGAATAATAAAAAAAAGGACAAAATCAGCATTTTTGTCAAAAGTTCATGTTATATCATCACTATTATTTTTAGTTTTTATAATAGTGGGAATTTCAATTCCACGTCGCACAGGATCTGATTCGGCATTGATGAGTATAATGTGGATATTATATGGATATTTTTCTATATATCTTCCCAAAATATTGTTTTTGATATTTGATTCATTAGCATCAATTCCCGTATTGTGGACAAAAGGTAGAGTTAAGTTCTTATCATGGATTGGTGGCATTTTGGCAATTTTTGTTTTTCCCTTGATGTGGTGGGGTGCATTAATAAATAGATACAATATTGATGTTGTTGAAGAAGAAATAAAAATAGCTGATTTGCCCTCTGCTTTTGACGGATATCGCGTATTACAATTCTCCGATTTACATGTAGGCTCTTATGATAAAGATACGACTTTTATTAAGAAGGTTGTCAATGAGATCAATAGTCAAAAAGTAGATGCTATTGTTTTTACAGGTGATATTGTAAATCGCCGAACAGATGAGTTGATCCCATTTATAGAAACGTTATCACAACTCAGAGCGACAGATGGAGTATATTCTATTTTAGGCAATCATGATTATGGTGAATATTGCAATTGGGAAAGCGAGAAAGCCAAATCCGATAATTTGGAATTGCTTCATAGACTACAACGTGATATGGGATGGCAATTGCTTTTAAATGAGAGTAAAATAGTGTATAGAGGAAATGACTCAATAGCAATAATAGGTGTGGAAAATTGGGGCGAGCCTCCATTTCCTATATATGGTGATTTGACAAAATCATATACATCTTTAAATGATAGTGTTACAAAAATACTATTGACTCATAATCCAGAACATTGGCGAAAAGAAATTAAGGATAATGCCGATGTAAATATCGCATTATCATTATCGGGACACACTCATGCGATGCAATTATCTTTGTGCGGAATATCACCTGCAAGTTGGCGATATTCGACATGGGGAGGTAAATATGAAGATGAAAAAGGGCAAACGTTATATGTGAATATAGGTCTTGGTACAGTACTTATCCCTACGCGAATAGGAGCTACTCCTGAAATCACAATTTTAACATTGCGGCGATCTGAAAAATAATTAGATATGACACACGATATAATCACTATAATAAGTGAGGAGTTAAATCTTTCAAACAAACAAGTATCGGCAACGATTAGATTGTTGGAAGATGGAGCAACTATACCTTTCATCAGCCGTTATCGAAAAGAAGCAACCGGCTCTCTTGATGAGGTTGCAATCAGAAATATACAGTTGCGATACCACGAATTACAAGAAATTGTTAAACGCAAAGAGTATATTCTTGAAACAATTGAGTCGCAAGGTAAATTAACTCCTGAGTTAAAGGATAAAATCAATTCGACATTAGATGTGTCAATATTGGAGGATATATATTTGCCATATAAGCCTAAACGTCGCACTCGTGCAGCAATAGCTCGTGAACAAGGACTTGAGCCTTTGGCAAAAATTATCATGTCTCAGACATCTGGAGATATAGAACGTCAAGCATTAAGATTTTTATCCGATGGTGTTAATAGTACAGATGACGCTATTTCCGGTGCACTTGATATTATTGCAGAATGGGTGAGTGAGAATGAAAAAGTCCGTTCAATAATTAGAACTCGGTATATAAAGAGTGCAATAATTTCATCATCAGTAGTAAAAGGCAAGGAGGAAGAAGCACAGAATTATAAAAATTATTTTGATTTTGCAGAGCCTTTGAGATATTGTTCCTCACATCGTTATCTTGCAATGAGACGAGGAGAAGCCGAAGGATTATTACGAGTCTCAGTTTCAATTGATGATGATGAAATGCTTGAGAGGTTATATAAATTTTTTGTAAAATCAGGATCTCAGTCAGCAGAATATATTTGTCAAGCAGTAAAAGATGGCTATAAACGATTGATAAAACCATCAATAGAAACTGAAGTGTCGGCATTGACAAAGGAAAAGTCTGATAAAACTGCGATTGCAATGTTTGCCGATAACGTGCGACAATTATTATTTGCTCCGCCATTAGGACATAAGCGAGTAATTGGAATTGATCCGGGATACCGCACAGGGTGTAAGGTTGTGTGTCTTGATGCACAGGGAAATCTATTACATAATGATGTGATTTATCCATGTGCGCCTAAAAATGATTTTAAAGGTGCTGCGCGCAAGATAAGTTACTTAGTCGAAGCCTATAAGATAGATGCTATTGCAGTGGGAAATGGCACAGCAAGTCGGGAGACCGAAAAATTCTTGTCGTCATTGCATTATCCTCACAACGTGCAAGTGTTTGTCGTTAATGAAAATGGAGCGTCAATATATTCTGCATCAAAAATTGCAAGAGAAGAATTCCCTGACAAAGATGTAACTGTGAGAGGAGCTGTTTCTATAGGTCGCAGATTGATAGATCCACTTGCTGAATTGGTGAAGATAGAGCCCAAATCAATTGGAGTGGGGCAATATCAACACGATGTCGATCAAGCTAAATTAAAAGATGCACTCGATTATACGGTATCAAGTTGTGTAAATTTGGTTGGAGTAAATGTAAATACAGCATCGCGTCAGTTATTGGCTTATGTTTCCGGAATAGGTCCACAATTAGCCGGAAATATTGTTGAATATCGTGCTGAACATGGCGATTTTGAATCACGAAAGGCGCTAAAAGATGTACCCCGAATGGGAGATAAGGCATTCCAACAGTGCGCCGGCTTTTTAAGAATTCCTAATGCCGAAAATATATTGGATAATACTGCTGTACATCCTGAGAGTTATTCATTAGTTGAACACATCGCAAAGGATAATAATTGTAGTGTTGAGGAGATTGTCAGTAATAAAGAGTTATTACGTTCAATCGATTTAAAACGCTATGTATCTGAAAATATCGGACTCCCTACATTGACTGATATTATTTCAGAGTTAGAGAAACCCGGACGAGATCCACGCTCAAAGGTGGAAATTATGGAATTTGACGAGCGAGTGAAAAGTATTAATGATTTATGTGAAGGGATGATATTGAATGGAATAGTGAATAACATTACTGCATTTGGTGCGTTTGTAGATATAGGAATAAAAGAAAATGGATTAGTTCACATTTCTCAATTATGTGATCATTTTGTTTCATCTCCTTCTGAAATATTAAAAGTTCATCAATATGTAAAAGTCAAGGTAATAGAGGTTGATCATAGTAGAAACCGCATAGCATTGACAATGAAAGGGGTAGAACAATGAATGTTGCAGTATTGAGCTTGGGCTCAAATAGCTCTGATAAAGAGTTGCAAATGAAAAACGCGATTAAGCAGACGACACAGATATTTGATAATGTTGTTGTCTCAGAGATATATGAAGAGCCGGCTCACAATGGCATTGATGCTCCATATCTTAACACTGTGATGGTTGTATCAACTGCAATGACTATTGATGAGGTGAATCTATTGTTGAAGCGTTGGGAAATTGAATGTGGTCGCACTCCTGAATTAAAACAGAACGGAGTTGTGCCTATAGATTTAGATATTGTAATGTGGAATAGAGAGGTCGTTCGCCCTGTTGATTATTCTCGTAGTTATGTATCAAAGGGAATTGCTCAGCTGTTAGCCGATTTGGTAAAATAGAACTTATCTATAGCGAAGTGAACGACAAGGAATTTTTACATCATTACACTCCTCTAAATAGCGATTATGCCGGCGAGGGTGTAGGTCATAACTAAGAAGGATTGTATCGGCATTAATTGTTTCTGCAATATCTATAATATCACCATTGAATCCACGACACACAATGGCATAGTTTGGTTTTGCTTTAGATATAAATATGTCATCTGTATTATCAATAATTACGAAATGAGTGTTATTAAAAATTAGATTTCTCCCTTGATATGAAAATAGAGGAGAATAAAAGGTATCTGTAATAAGAGTTATGTTTTCGACATTTCGTCGCCCCATGTAATCCTTATATCTAAATTTTGCACGATCAATGACATCGCGATATTCGCTGTGGTGAGCCGTACTATATAGATACATTGATGTATCAATGCGAGCAATTATATTTGTATAATATGTATCCCGAGGAATGAAAAAATCTATTTGGGGATATGTAGGCTTAGAAACATAATGAGCCGTGATTGTGAATATTGCAAACATAACAGCCATTATTCCGTAGGCAATTTTACGATAAATGAGAGTTGCCAATAAGAGCAAAACAGTGATGATATAAGGGATAAATAGCCATTCTGAAAAATATATATTATTAATTTTTGCAAAAGGAAGTGAAGCAGTCGTTTCGGTAATCGTAGCTATGATGTTATATGCGAAATCAAGCATATAACAAATCCAATTTGAGCAAAAACCGCATACTTCAAGTAAGATTAATAATACGCCACCACCAATGATGATTGGCAACATGAATATAACCAATATATTGCCAATTAGGAAATATACAGGAAATGAATGAAAATAATAGGCTGAAATCAGTGCTGTACCTAATGTTGCAGATATTGAGACGCATGCAAGTGATGTTATATAATACAAGATGCGTTGTTTCCTATCTATAGGATTGATGCGGTTGGCAAATAGCAGTATAGACAATACAGCGGCAAATGATAGCTGAAATCCTGCGGAATATAGTTGTAATGGAGAAAATAGAAGTATAATTAATGCCGCAAAACAGAGTGCATTAATTGAACT
>JAFXGB010000204.1 GCA_017520235.1 Muribaculaceae bacterium
GGAGTGTTGAGTACATTGCCTAATAATGAGTATGGTTTCAACGAAGGAACATCAATGGCAACACCCCACGTTACAGGTATTGCAGCTCTTGTGGTATCAATGCATGGTAACGAAACAATGCCTGCAGAAACTATTCGCCAACAAATCATCACTTCAGTGAACGACCTTTATGCATATAATGAAGGGAAAGAGGGTTTACATGGAGCAGGTTACATTGATGCTGTAAAAGCACTTCAAATGAATCCTGAAGGGGAATCACCTGAAGCGGTTACATCGTTTACCGCTCTTCCTGCTCAAGATAATATTACAATTGAGTGGATTATCCCTGCTTCAAGCACAGGAAATGTCAATCATCATGTGTTGTACTACAGCACTGAAGAATTTACTGCTGAAAGTGACTTGACGGCACTCAATAAAGCTATCATCGATACAAAATTTGCTACATCAGGAGATGCTTATACCTATGAATTGACAGGTCTTAGCCCATTGACAACTTACTACCTTGCAATGGCGGCTGTTGACCGTTGGGGTAATGCTTCAGCATTGTCACCTATCGTATCGGCAACTACAAATGCGGGTCCTAAGATGACTGTCAACAAGTCATCGTTGACAATGACTATCGATGCTGCAACAAGTCTTGTGGGTACAACAGTATTCAATATTGGTAATGATGACGAAGGTCTATTGAAATGGGAAGGTAAGATAGCAACAAAATCATTTACAGTAGCAACAAAATCGGTAATGACTAAACCGGTTGCCGGATTGAACGGAACGATGAAGAGTCGCCTTGGAGCAACTCCTTATGTTGCGAATGAAAAGATGAGTACTGATGACTATGTCAAGGGTGATTATCCCGCTAAAATCTCGTATTACAAAGAATACTGGGCAAGTATTGGAGAGAGCGACAAAACATTGCCTAACTCTCAAGCTCAATGGTTCTATGTGGATGAGGCGACATATCCTAATGGTTTCAACCTCACAAATGTTGAAATTGGCTCAACATATGGACAAGATCCCACTGTGCAAATCTATAATGGGAGTGGTGCTATAACTGCGGCAAATCTACTTCAAGAGATAAAACCATCATATTTCTATAATGGAATGCAAACCTCATTGAGTGAACAATTATATTTTGCTCCAGGAGAATCATTCTGGGTAGTTGTTCACTTCCCTGCTGAAAGCAACCAAGATAATTATCCTCTTGGTCTTGCTAATGCTGATGCTGCTTACGGTAGCTATAGCTATATGAGTAACGACATGGGTAAAACATGGTTGCCATTGGTTGATGCATTGAAGGGAAGCTCTTACGAAGTAATGGGTAGCGAAGTTTCTTGGGCACTCACTGCAATCAGCAAAAATCCAGCATGGGATCAAGTATTCTCTCTTTCTCCATCAGAAGGGACTGTCAAGTATGGTGAAACACAAGCAGTCAACATGGTTAATGATGGACAAAAACTTGTCAACGGAACCTATAGATTCAATGTAAGTTTTACTACCAATGAAAGTGAAAAAAATAGTATTGTTGTGCCTGTTACTGTAACAGTTAAGAACAACAATCCCGAAATGACTCCTGTAAAAGTCGTTAATTTCGGCTCTCTTTTAGTAGGGGAAACAAAAACAATTGATGTTGAGGTGTTTAATGAAGGATTTGGCCATTTTGGAGATAAATATGGACAATTAAATTCTTCTAACTGCGCAGTTTCATCAGAGCATTATTCTATCAATACTAATGATTTATATACAGGTTTCCCTGCACGTGCTACATCGGTAGTTCCTGTGACTTATTCACCTAAGTCATCAGGTAGTCACACAGGAACAGTAACATTCACAAGTGCAAATGGAGTTGAGTTTAAAATCACAATGCAAGGTGTTGCAACTGATCCGGCTAAAATTGCTATTGCGCCCGATACAGTAGCGGTAGGCAATTTAGATGTAGCGGCTGATGCGATAACAAAAGAGTTCTCTATCAAGAATGAAGGTAACTATCCATTGGAATATGTATTCCCTAAATTCTCTGATCGAAAACTTGAAGCTGCAGGTGGTAAATCATCTCACAAATATGGTTATTCCGCATTGACTAACCTAAATGGTGCAACAGACTTTGCTTATGATGGGAATCCTGCTTTGATAGATGCAACCGATGTTACATCTACATTTACTGATGATGTAAAACATACCGGAGCAATTGATCTCGGTTTTGATTTTCCATTCTATGGTAAAACATATAGTCAGGTATACATCAATAGCCTTGGCGGTCTTGCATTCTCAATAGGAGAGTTGTCTTATTTCCCTCCATTGACAGAGTCGTCAGAAAGTCTTAAGGGAATAGGATACATTTCGGCTTATGGTCATCAATTGCAATTTGGGCCTAATTCAAAGGTCTCTTATGCTAAGCAAGATGGTAAGTTTGTTGTAAACTTTTCTAATGTATTGGCAGTGAAATATGATGTTGAAACAACGCCTATTTCATTCCACATTGCACTTTCGGCTAATGGAGATATCGAAATCTTCTATGATGATTATGAACGTCTTGATGATATGGGTAACTCATTGTTATTCCAAGATGGTTCAACATTATTCTGTGGTATAAAAGACACAGAAGGAAACGATGCTCTTGTTATAACATCGGGAGATATTGCTGACTACTGGGGAAATAACGATGATCCTGCTGGTGATGTATATACTCAATTTGCTACACAATCAGCCATTAAATTTGAAGCTCCTGCAGCTTACTTTGTGACAGATGTAGCTCCAGCTTATGGTATTGTTAATCCTGGAGAAACAGCTACTTTGATAGCTACTGTCAAAGCTGACGACACAATGTATGCGGGTGAAACAATAAATCGACTTGTTGTTGAATCTAATGACCCATTGAGTGCTACATCTTATGTTACATTTAGCGCAAATATCGTTGGAGCAAGTCTTCTTCCGGTAGCAACCGTTGAAAGTACATCCATTGATTTCGGTCAAGTGTTCCGCACATCTGATGCTAAAAAAGCCGTAACAGTTAAGAATATAGGTAAATCAGCATTTGATGTTACAGCCATAGCTATAGCCGATGCTAAATTTACAGTAGATATGGCAACTCCATTTACTGTGGAAGCTGGCATGTCAAAAGATATCATTGTAACACTTCCCACAGTAAATGAAGGACCTGTTACTGATGTTATGACAATTACAACTGCGGTAGGCGACCTTAGTGTTCAACTTGCAGGTGAAGTTATCGGTTGTCCTGGCATAGAATTGAGTTTTAATAAAATTACAGAAACAGTAGAGAGTGGAGATACTTTGACAAAAGAGCTTACAATCAAGAATGTTGGAGATGAAGCTCTTGTATATTCTATCATCCCTGGCTCATTTACAACTGTTACTGATAATAACATTGAAAATACAAATGTCTCTTACATTTATAATTCAGCAACAGATGATGAAAATATAAAATTTGAGTGGGTGGATATCGAAACAACAGGTCTTGGTGAGCGCAATGCATTCTCTTACTACAATACTCATGACTATGTAGCGGTGGAATTGCCATTTGAATTCCCATTCTATGGTGAGAAATATAGTAAGATGTATATCTATAACACCGGTTTTGTTTCATTTACAGAACGTAATGATGAAAAAATGTGGCCTGAGCCACCGGCTGAATTCCCTACCGGTTCAATTTATACCAATATTATTGCACCATATTGGGGTATGCACACAATGGATACCAATACAACAGCTGGAACATATCACTATATGACTGATAACGAGGTCGTAGTCTCATGGATGGAATATGGAAATACCATGAACATGGGGGTTTGTTTCCAACTTATCATGAAGAAAGATGGTTCATATAAATTCCAATATAAGGGATTAGGGGACTATGCTATAATTTTTGATACATTTGGTCTTGCCGGAGCATGTAGCGAAGGGGGAAAAGAAAGTATTGTTATTCCTGATCGTTTGATTAAGTTTAATAATGCAGTCCAATTCTATCCTGTTGTAGAATCAACTATTGCTGCCGGTGAAAACAAAACAGTAGTTGTTGATGTTGAAACAAACAAAATGGCAGGTACATATACTGATGCTGTTAAAATTAACACTAACGTTCCTGTTAATGAAAAAATTGAAATACCTGTTAACTTGACAGTTATAGGAATTGCAAAACCAGTATTCCCAACAGATACAATCGTTGAAGAACATGTTGCCGGTTATGTTGACATGTCAGGTCCATTGGCTTCTCAAGGTGCCGGCGCTTATGACTTGATTATCAAAATTGGGAATGAAGGAAAAGCTTCATTTACAGTTACTAATATGATGATTGAGTGTGATATGTATGCTCCATATCCTGATTATCCTGACTATACAATGCCTATTTTCCAATACATCGGTTATTACGGGATGCAATATGATTATTGGGGAGATCCTACAGGAATGGCATGGGGTATATACTATGGCGGTAACATTGAAGTAGGCTCTGACGGAGTAGAAATAGCAATCCCTGTTCCTTATGAAATAGCAAGTGTAGTAGGAGAAAATAAGGGTACATTAGTATTGTCAGTAGATGGAATTGAAGGTGTTACAACAATTGAAATACCATTTAAAGCAATTGCAACAGATATTCCTTATGCTTATCTTGATAAGTCGGAAATTCGTGTAGAAAATGCTGCTCCTAATTATGTTGGTACAGAAACTGTTACTCTAGCAAATATGGGAGCATATAAGCTTACTTATGAATTGCGCCTTGACCCAACAGGTGAAGGAGAAGCCGCTCCTGAAACTGACCTTGGTGGAGGTATCGCTCCTATGGCAGCAAACAAAGCATTGTCTGCTCAGCAACGTTCTGTTCTTGAAGGTTTGATTACTCCTGCGATTGCTCCATTGGAAAAAGCTACATCAGCACTTGATGGTCCTACAGATTTTGAGTATAATAATATTCTATATTATCCATCAGTAGAAGGAGGTCAGACATTAACATATGGTACAGGAAATACTTATGGGGAATATAAAGCAGCAACCCATTATGTTGCTCCTGCTGAGGGATTCAATATTTCTCATGTGTATATTGCAACTACATTGACTAATATGTCAGATGGTAGTAAGATCTCTAATGCTGATATTACAGTGGAAATTGTAGCCGGCAAAGACTATGAAAATGGTACTATAATCGGTCGCGGTGTTACTCACATCGATGAAATGGAAGGAGCTCGTTTCATGATACTTGCTCTTGACCGTGCCGTTTATGTTAATCCTGGGCAAGAATTCTATGTGAGAATTTCTTATCCTATAGGGGTTGAATGGCCTGCATATTTGTCAAATAAACAAGATGCTGTAGTTGATAATAGATATATGGGTTATGTGGAAGGTTATGGATGGTTTGACCTTGCAGCTATGTTCAAAAATCAATATGGTTCGCTTGGTTATATCATGTCTTGCCTTGAAACTGTTCCAGGTGCACCATGGATTAAGATGTTGAATGCTGATTCAGATAAGGTTGGGACTCTTCAACCTAACGAATCTCTTGCTCTCAACTTTGAAATCAATGCAGCGTCAGCACCTCTTGAAAAAGGCAACAAGGCAATGCTTGTAGTTAAGAGCAACGATCCTGCTCAACCTGTAATCAACTTCCCAATCTATCTTGACAACAATGCTGCTCCTGAGATTACAGCTACTTCTCAAATCGTTTACGCTAAGGAAGCTGAAACTACTCGTGTAGAAGTTGAAGTTAAAGATGTTGAGAACGATGACTTTGCTATTCGTCTTGATGATTCAGGCAACATGTCTAAAATTCAAAGTGTAACAGCAATCAATGGCACTGAAGCAGAAATCACAATTGACGGAAACAATGTTTCAGTTAAGAATGCGGCTGAAGGAGTTAAGATGATTGTGGGTATCACTCCAGAATATGGCGATGCAGGAGAATATACATTGACAGTTACTGCTACTGATACTTGTGCTTTGGAAAGACAAGCAACAGTAAACTATGTAGTAGAGCACACCAATCGCGCTCCTGAGGCATCAACTATAGCTAATATCTCTATTGTTGAGGGTAGCTCTTCAAATGTAATCAAATATGCTGATTACTTTACTGACCCTGATGGAGATGAAATGACTTATTCAATGATGTTTACAACAGAAGGTATCGTTACTGCATATACAACCGAAACAGGAGTTATTTTCTATGGAGAAACAGTGGGAACTGTATATGTTGCTATTGTTGCAACTGATGTAAATGGTGCTGAAACAGCTACATATTTTGAAGTGACAGTTACCGAACTTTCAGGTATTGAAAACATTTCAATCAATGCCGAAGTGGGAGTATATCCAAATCCTGTGGTTGAAACACTCTATGTAACATGTGACTTCGATAGCGAAAATGTAAATTATTGTATCTATAACGAAAACGGAGCTGTTGTTTATAACTCAACTTGTGCTGCCGCTCAAGGAGAAGCTAAAGCAATCAATGTTTCTAACCTCGCTGACGGTCTTTACATTCTCAAAGTTACTGCCAACGATGGTGTTGCAACATATCCTATCGTAAAGCAATAATTTGAATTTTGAAACGGAGAAGCAATTGCGTTTCTCCATTTCCTCCGATATGGTCGGGGCGGCTAAAACAGCCGTCCCGACTCTCTTTTTATGAATTTAAGTATCAAGCATTGTGCATTATAAATTAAAAGAGTTATCTTTGCATAGTAATAGCTAAATTATCAGTATTATGCGCACGAAGATAGGTGTAATATTATCAATATTATCGTTGGGATTTGTTGCCAATGCAGCAGATGTAACGACTCAAGCGGGTAAACTTGTCGAATCGGTCGCTGATGATCTCACAGCAACGACATTGACTATAACAGGAGAGATAAATGCAGCTGATATAGCATTTATTGCCGAAAATATGACAGAATTGACAACTCTTGATATGTCTGCTGTAAAGATTGTAGCATATTCAGGGGAACCTATCATTACAGGCAAGAAGGAGTATGCTGAAAACACTCTCCCTGCCTATTCTTTAATGGGGACAAAAATCTCAAGTATAGTATTGCCTTTGGGGCTTATTGAAATAGGCGAGGCATCTTTATCATCAACCCCCATCACATCGATAACAATACCTGAAACTGTAACAACTATAGGTCAAGGTGCATTTAGTAATTGCGATGAACTTGTGTCGGTGGAATTGCCGGCTTCAGTTATATCGGTGGCTTCTCATGCGTTTCTCGATTGTGATAAATTGGCAATGGTAAAATGTGGCGCAGGTATCACAACTATTTCTCAATCAATGTTTGCTCGCTGCAAATCCCTTTCTGATGTTACGCTGTCAGACAATGTGAATGTAATTGAAGCAAAGGCTTTTTCCGGATGTAGCACTCTTGCAAATGTATCATTTCCTGTGAATTTAACAAAGATAGGAGACGAAGCATTTCAACAAACGGGTTTGGTGGAAGCAAATATGAGCCTATGTAAAAATCTATCAGAGATAGGTGAATGGACATTCTCTCGCTGCGCATCATTGCAAAAAGTGGTGTTGAACGATAATGTTTCATTGATAGGTGAAGGCGCATTTTTTGACAATAAGCAGTTGGCAGAATTTAACGTGCCGGCATCATGTGCTTCAATAAGCAATTACATGATGAAAGGAGATGCCAAAGTGGTTGCTGAGGATTTATTGCATGATGGCGTTATTGAAATAGGCGATTATTCGCTCATGGGAATGAATAATGTTTCAACGTTTACTCTTCCTGCATCGGTAATGATGATTGGTGATAATGCGTTTGAAGGGTGGACTGCATTGAATACATTAAACGTTGTTAACCATACTGAAGTGCCACAGCTTGGAGAAAATGTTTGGCAAGGTGTAGATCAATCGTTGGCAACATTGAATGTGTCTGATGGGGTAATGTATGAAGCATTTTCTGCCGCTGATCAATGGAGTGAGTTTAATATAAAGATATCTGATTTGGTGGGAATCAATGATGTTGAAACGGATGCAGATTATATTAAAGCCTATTTTGTTGGAAATAATCTCATTGTGAAAACGACATCTGATATTATTGATATGCACATTTATGATTCATCAGGTCGTAAATATTTGGGCCTATCGCCCAAATGTAATGAATTGACAATAGATGCATCGGCATGGGATTGCAATATTTATATCGCAAAAATTGTGCTTGTTTCGGGTGAAACAGCTACAATTAAAATTGCTCGTCGCTAATGAGCGATGACGGTTTTTGATTAATAATCTTTATGGGAAAAAATAAACTACGAAAATTTAAGGATATGGAAACCATGGAATGTGTGTTTCAATATCCTTTTGCAATATTAAAAGAAAAGGGATTTCCCTTGCGAGGCAAGTGGAATGAGGAATATTTTAATAATGATAATCCTATTGTTCTTGAATTAGGCTGTGGAAAAGGAGAATATGCAGTGGGACTTGCTGAAAAATTCCCCGATAAGAACTTTATTGGGATAGATATTAAAGGCGCTCGCATGTGGACCGGAGCAGGTCAGGCAACAAAGAAAGGAATGAAGAATGTTGCTTTCCTTCGCACTAATATTGAATTATTACCACACTTTTTTGCAGAGAATGAGATTTCGGAGATATGGATTACATTTCCCGATCCTCAGATGAAGAAAGTGCGCAAGCGTCTGACCTCTACACGCTTTATGGAGCTATATCGTCAAGTGCTTGTAGCTGATGGACTTGTCCATTTAAAAACTGATAGCCCATTCTTATATACCTATACTCATTTGATGGCACAACACAACAAGTTGGTGACCCCTATCAATACTGATGATTTGTACCATTCTGATGTGGTTACTGATATCCTTGAGATACGCACATTCTATGAACAACAATGGCTTGATCGTGGATTGACAATTAAATATATCAATCTCATTCTTGACCACACTACCGAATTGACAGAACCGGAGGTTGAAATAGAGTTTGATACCTATCGTAGTTTTTCTCGTGGAGAAATTCAATGTCCCGAATTGTGTAAACCACAAGTTACAATTAAACAGAATTAAAACATGGAAAGATTATATCCTGCACTCATAACTGATGCGTTGCGCAATGTGCGCTATCCTGGCAATGGCAAAAATCTTGTCGAACTTGACATGATTGAAGATGACATACGCATAGATGGTAATAAAGTGAGTTTTTCGTTGATTTTTGAAAAACCAACAGACCCTTTTATTAAATCAGTGGTAAAAGCTGCCGAGACAGCAATATTGACTTATGTTTCTCCTGAGGTTGATATTAAAGGGAACATTGCGGTTAAAACACGTCGTCCACTACCAGAGAAACCGGCAAATCCGCTTCCCGGAGTAAAAAACATTATCGGAGTGTCGTCAGGAAAAGGTGGTGTGGGTAAATCAACAGTTGCCAGCAACCTCGCAGTAGCTCTTGCCCGTGAAGGATACAAGGTGGGGTTACTTGATGCCGATATCTTTGGACCTTCAGTTCCAAAGATGTTTGGAGTAGAGGATGAGCAATTGTTCATGCACAATGTTGATGGTCGAGACTTGATTATCCCCATTGAAAAATATGGAGTAAAACTACTTTCAATAGGTTTTGTAGTAGATAAAAACAGTCCTGTATTGTGGCGCGGAGGTATGGCGTCAAATGCACTCAAGCAGCTCATTACCGATGCCGATTGGGGTGAACTTGATTATTTCTTGATTGATATGCCTCCCGGAACAAGTGATATTCACCTTACATTGGTACAAACACTTGGCATTACAGGAGTAGTTATCGTCAGCACTCCACAAGAGGTGGCTCTTGCTGATGCTCGCAAGGGTATTGCAATGTTTATGGGCGATAAAGTTAATGTTCCCATTCTTGGACTTGTGGAAAATATGGCTTGGTTTACTCCGGAATTACACCCTGAAGAAAAATACTACATTTTTGGACGTGAAGGTGGTGTAAAACTTGCCGAGGAGTTGAATGTTAATCTTTTGGCTCAAATCCCTGTTGTTGGCTCAATTTGTGAGGGTGGTGATGCCGGCTCTCCCATTGCTACTGAAGATAGCATTACATCACATTCATTTATACATCTTGCTCATGAGGTTATTGATGCTGTGAGCAAGCGCAATAGCGATTTGCCTCCTACAGAAAAAGTTGAAATGAAACATTAAATGGTTGTTATATATGAGAATACTGATTATTAATGGACCAAATCTAAACCTACTTGGGCGTCGTGAGCCGGGAATATATGGGAATGAAACAATGGATGTATGCATCCAAAAGTTGCGTGATTGTTATGCAAATGATCAGATAGAGTATTTTCAAAGCAATCATGAGGGGGCAATAATTGATAAACTCCATGAGGTGGGTTTTGATGAGCAATATACAGGCATTGTGCTTAATGCCGGAGCTTATACTCACACATCGCTTGCCATTGCTGATGCTATAGCTGCAATAAAACTGCCGGTTGTAGAGGTCCACATTTCAAACGTGCATGCTCGCGAAACAGTGCGCCATCATTCGATGATTAGTGGAGTGTGTAAAGGTGTAATTGCCGGATTTGGTCTTGATAGTTATCGCCTTGCCATTGAGGCATTATCTGCAAAATAAAGAATGAGTATTCAGACAAAGATTATAGCGACTGTCTCTGATGAGAGATGTGATGTTTCATTTATCCGTTCTCTGTATGAGAATGGGGTAACTATTGTGCGTCTTAACACTGCTCACATTGACTACAATGGGTTTAAACGTGTTGTAGAAAATGTGAGAGCAGCTTCTCCCGAAATAGGAATATTGATAGATACTAAAGGTCCGGAGGTGCGCACTACATCTACCGTCGGAGACAACGAAATATACATCAAAGAGGGAGAGAAAACAACTTTTATGGGAAATCCCGATGGGGAAACAACCCATGATTGTATCTGTCTATCATATCCAAATATTTCTCAAGAGGTCTCTGTAGGGACTCACATGCTTCTTGATGATGGATTTTTGGATTTTGTTGTTGAAAGTATTGATGGAGAAAAAATATGTGCCATTGCACAAAATGATGGGATATTAGGCTCTCGCAAGAGTGTTAATATGCCGGGAACTGATATTAATCTTCCATCATTGACACCAAAAGATATTGAAAACATAGGTTATGCAATAGAATTTGGGGTAGAATATATCGCTCATTCATTTGTGCGTCGTCCTGCCGATGTAATGGCTGTGCGTGAGTTGTTAATGGCACAAAATAGTCGAATAAAAGTAATAGCAAAGATTGAAAATCAAGAGGGTGTTGATAACTTTGATGCCATTCTTGATGTTGCCGATGGAGCATTAATTGCTCGTGGCGATTTAGGGGTAGAAATTCCGGCAGAAAAAATACCCACAATACAACGCACTATAATTGAAAAGTGTAATCGCCGACACAAGCCGGTGATTGTATCGACTCAAATGCTTCACTCAATGATTTCTAAACCTCGCCCCACAAGAGCAGAGGTGTCGGATATCGCCAATGCTGTGTATCAACATGCCGATGCGTTGTTGCTAACAGGCGAGACTGCTGTGGGTAAATATCCTATTGAGGCTGTCAAGACAATGGCAAAAATAATTGAAGAGGCAGAGATAAATCGCACCGAATTGATTTCGGCAAAGCGATACATTCATGAAAGCATTGAGGAGCAACTCGAGGAGTATATTCTTGCTCATATCGATGCCGAGCCCCCACTATTGAAGAAATTAAATCGTGATACACATCTATTCCACCTTTATCCACGCATGTGTTCAGGACACTTGCAAGGACGCATGTTGAAGATGTTCACATCAATGATAAATCCAAAGCGTGTTTTGGAATTGGGCACTTTTACAGGATATTCGGCGTTGTGTTTTGCTGAAGGTATGCCAGCTGATGCTGAGTTGCACACGATTGAAATCGATGATGAGTCGGAAGAGTTTATTACAGAGCGTTTTGATGCGTCGCCCTATGCTGACCGCCTTCATCTACACATAGGCGATGCTATTGAGATTATACCCACGATTGAAGGTGAGTTTGACCTCGTATTTATTGATGCAAACAAACGCAATTATACAGAATATTATGAACTTGTAATGCCTCGATTGGCAGTAGGAGGTTTTATTATTGCTGATAATACATTGTGGGATGGCAAGGTTGTTGACCCTCAATCAGTAAATGATGCACAAACTCGTGGTATCCTTGACTTTAATGCTCATGTAGCAAAGGATGAACGAGTAGAACGCATTATTATCCCATTGCGTGATGGATTAACTATTATAAGAAAAATAAAAGACAGATAATAAAACATATATGGAAACTACAAGACAAGCTAAAATATCTCGTCTCATACAAAAGGAACTGAGCGAAATTTTCCGCCAACAGACAGCTAAAACTCATGGTGTGATAATAACTGTTAGTGCTGTGAGAGTATCTCCCGACTTGAGTATTGCGCGCGCCTATTTATCGGTTTTCCCATCTGATAAAGGTGCTATATTACTTGAGAGCATCAATCGCAGTGCGCAACAAATACGTTATGAACTTGCTCAGAAAGTGCGTTATCAATTGCGTAAAACACCTGAGTTGTCATTCTTTATTGATGACTCTCTTGATTATATTGAACACATTGATAATTTGTTGAAGGACAAATAATATGTTCCCATTACGCATAGCCATTCGCTATCTTTTTTCAAAAAAGACACATAATGCAGTTAATATCATTTCTTTGATTTCTCTAGCAGGAGTTGCTGTTGCGACAATGGCTATAGTGTGTGTACTGTCGGTATTTAATGGATTTAGCGACCTGTCGGCGGCACATTTATCTATCCTTGATCCCGATTTGAAAATAACTCCGGTTGAGGGGAAATCTATATCGTCGGTTGACTCCTTAATTTATGAAATAGAGCAGATAGATGGGATAGATGTCGCTATCCCTACGATTGAGGAGCAGGCATTGGCAATATATGGCGAGCGACAAATGCCTGTGATGATTAAAGGGGTACCCCTGGAATATGAAAACACAACAGGCATCAAGTCAATAGTAATTGATGGCGACTTCTATCTGACAGACTCAATCGCGTCCTATGCAACACTCAGTGTTGGTGCTGCAATAGGCTTAGGGGCAACACCAAGTTTATATAGATACTTAGGTATATATACGCCCAAGAGGGAAGGGCGTGTTAATGTGGCAAATCCCATGACTGCTTTTAGATCAGACTCGCTTATTGTTGCCGGGGTGTATCAAGTTGCTCAAGCAGAGTATGATACAGATATGGTAATACTCCCGATTGAAAATGCGGCTCGACTGCTTGATTATGATAACGAAGCAACGGCAATAGAAGTAATGGTGAAGCCATCATTCAATATATCTAAAGTTACAGCTCAATTGCAGACTATTTTGGGCGACGAATTAATTGTGAAAGATCGTTTGCATCAGCAAGAACAATCATTTCGCATGATTGAAATAGAGAAATGGATAACATTTTTGATGCTTGCCTTTATTCTAATAATAGCATCATTTAATATCATCTCTACTCTGTCGATGCTAGTGATTGAAAAGAGTGAAAACATTCACACTCTTCATTCGCTTGGCGCGACCTCGACCATGATTTCTCGCATATTCATGCTTGAGGGTTGGCTCATCTCGATTGTAGGTGGTATTGCCGGTGTAATCATTGGTGTGATATTGACATTGGCACAACAATGGGGTGGTTTTATAAAACTAAGTGGAGATCCATCGGCATTGAGTATTGACCACTATCCGGTGCGCCTTGATGTAATGGACTTGTTTGTCGTAATGGGATTAGTAATAGTTATCGGCTTCTTCACTGCACAAATTACGGCGCTCTTTACTCGCAAAAAAATACGATAATCTTGGATTTAATTCAAGATATTTGTAATTTAGCAAAATACACCATAAATCGTATTAGCATGAAAAAACTATTTGCTTTAATTTTCACAGTTACAATCGCTATTGTTGCTGTTGCTCAGCCCCGATTAGTAGGCCATAGAGGAAGCTATTGGGGAGTGGAAAATACCGCTGAAGCTTTTATAAATGGGGCAAAAAAAGGATATCATTATCTTGAAACCGATGTTAAGGTAACAAAAGATGGTAAGTTTGTTTGTTGGCATGACGACAACTTGACAAAGGCCGAAGATTCTCCTCTGATAAATGCAAACACTCTTGAAACATTGCAATCAAAACTCCTTACACAAACTCGAGGTGGTGTTACATATACCGGATATCTTACAACGTTTGAAAGATACTTAGACATATGCAAAGAATATGGTGCTAAACCTCTTATTGAACTCAAATGGGCCAATGGAATTAACTCAAATGACTGCTCAAATTTGCCTGCTCTTGTTAAGATAATAGAGGAAAAAGGGTTCCGCAACGATTGTTACATTTTTACATCAATGAAACCCTGTCTCCAATATGTAAAGACAAATTATCCCGACATGGAGATTATGCTTCTTGTGTATTCGTCAAGTTTTGACAGCAGTTTGGAATGGTGTAAAACAAATCAAGCACATATTGGTCCTGGCTTAGGTAGTGAAATAACCAAAGCTGGTGTTCAAAAATATCATGAAGCAGGGCTTTTGGTTAATGCGTGGTCCATCAATACAGCTGGTGACTATAAGACATATGGAAACTATGGTTGTGATTTTATTACTACCGACTATCTTGACCCTGAAACATTGCCGACTCTTAATCAAAACATATTATTCCCTCCTAATACGGTAGATTTTCCTGTTGAAGAGGGAACCATTCAAGGATACTATGACCCGGAGCAGATAATATCAATGGAGGGGCTCATGTTTGAATCGGGCAGAGTGTCTAAAGCGTTGTTGCGCGATGGATTATGGTATGTGCTAATGAATAATATCGTTTCAGGAACATCCTCTAAAATTGTTGTCCTTGATGCTGAAACAGGAGAATGTTTAGACGAATTGGATATGACAGGTGTTTCAGGTGGTGAAGTATTTATTAATGATATAGCATTTACTGCCGATGGGGTGCTCCTTGGTTGTAACAAAACGATTGTTCCGTCTTCGGGAGAAGGGGATGCGTGGAAAATATATAAGTGGGCGACGATAGATGCTACTCCCGAGTTGTTTGCAGAGATAAAATCATCAGAAAATCTAGGCAATTGGGAGAATGCAGTTGTTGGGGAATCATTTACCGCAAGTGGCAAATTAAATGATTTGTATGTATATACTACGACCTATTCATCGACTGTTGAAACTCCGGTTTATCGCATTGCCGGTATGAAATTGACCAATGGGGTAGTTTCTACAGCGGTATATGCGATGAATGACGATGAGTATAATTCGACAAATTGGGGTATGGAACCACGATTGGCAATCACTCCTTATTCACGCAATAATGTCTTGGTAGATAGTTATAAAATGACACCGACGGAATTCACATTTGATTGGACGCAATCAGGTGTTCCAATGGCAAACTATGCGACTGCTCCAACATCAGTATTGAGCAATGCCTCAGAAGGTGTTGCTTTTTTTCGCTATGGGACAAGAATATATGCCTATGCAGCAAACAAAGATGATGAAGGGTTCCTATCAGCAGCAATATATGATGTGTCTGATTCTATCAAGAATATGTCGATTGTATCATCAATCGTTCCTAATGGGTTGAAACCTGAAGGGTATTATAATGTTGGAGCGGAACTTGTTGATGGGGAGATAAATTTATACTCTTATATTGATCGTAGCGGCTTTACAAAATATTCAATTAGTGTAAAGGAGGAAGAGCCTTCGTCAAATGCCGATTTTGCGCTTGAACTATTGTGGCAGAATAGTACAACTACCAACAATGCTCCTGAACACATTGATGGAACAAATGCCCAGCAGGGAGGTGCAGCAGCAGGATTGTTTTATGTGAATGATTGTGTAGATGAAAAAGTTTATATTTTTGATAAAACAGGTTGCCTTGGTGGTATTCCAGGTGGTAAAGGTTGGGGGTGTGCTCTTGATGATGCCGGAAATATAATTGTACGCAATGATAAAGAAACAGGCTCTTCACATTCTTTTATAATTTACTCAGCCGGTGCGACAGTAGAGTCTCATGGTGAGCCTGTGTTGCTTGATGTTGAGGTGCCATTAAGTGGTCAAACCAATTTTATTTCAGCATCTGGCGATGTGTTGGGGAAACGAGGGAATATATATATGTTTCCTAATGGTAAAGCGGCAATTAATATTATAACTATGGTTTCAGGAGAAGTTGTGTCAACGAAATCCTATGAAGGACTTTCATTGACCGGCTCGACTGCCGGCTATGTAATACCGGTAAATAATAATACAGAAAACTGGATTTACCAGGTACGTAGTTCTGGTTATTATTCCTATAGTGGAGGGTTGAATAATGCGTTGCTCGCCGGACGCAGTTCAACAACGGCTCCGTCTCGCAACAATACAGTGGGAGGAGATTATTTTACGCTATCAGGACATAAAATCTTTATCCACGCTAGTGGTGCAAATTATAAAGGGGGATTTACAATGCGAGACATGACTATTAATGAGGTGATATGCTCGGTTGATCCCATTGGAACACTTGGCTATGAGACAGGAGGGAATTATTCTGTTGCCAACTGGGTATTTGCCGAGAAGATAGATGACGGGAGCTACTACATTTATCAATATTGCCCATCAAATGGTATGGCTGTATATAAATTTTATGACAAGAACTATACCTCTATAGACGATATTATATCAGATAAAGTTTCAGATATAGAGATATATCCCAATCCGGTGGAAACAACGATAAATATCAAATCATCAGTTGAAATTCAAGATGTAGGGGTATATTCTATTATGGGAGCAAAGATGAAAACTGATGTAATTTCTTTAGAAGAAAATGCAGCGATTGTTGATGTATCGTCTTTGCCACAAGGAATATATTTGCTAAAGACCAATACTATTCCCGGAGCGAAAAAATTCCTAAAGAAATAGAATAAACAATTTTTGTTGTTGAGAAAAAAGAGTTAACTTTGCTCCGCAAAATTGTGCGGGGTGTAGCACAGTTGGCAGCGCGCCACGTTCGGGACGTGGAGGTCGGAAGTTCGAGTCTTCTCACCCCGACAAAAAGTGATAGATATCTATCACTTTTTGTTTTAAACATCTACTATATACATAATTAAGTTTAATTTGGCGGTTTAGCTTTTAGACGCTACGATAAAGGTTGTTATTTTTTCTATTGATTTGTTGATTACATATGCAATTCCAATTAGTATAATTGTTGTAATAATTATTGCTATTGTCCGGTTTTCGATAAAATTCATTATATATGTAAGTGGTAGATCATAAATGTGAAGGAGATATAATTCTAATGTTAATGACCCTATAAATGATATTATTTTAACCAATATGCCTTTTATGAGCAAATTGCATAATGTTAGTAAAAGTGGTAAAGAAAAAGTAAAACAATGTTTATATAGTGGACCAAGAATTCCAAAGCCTAAGAAACAGATTATTCCAATTATTCCAATTATTGAGAAAAGATAAAGTAATGGGATTGATATTTTGTTGTTGATATCACCTTTCCATATTTTAAATAAAATAATGCCTGAAATAAAGGTGGGAATTCTTTCGTATGATAAAGAAAGTCTATTATCAATGCCTAAACGTAATAGTGTTACTGCACAAATAATAGATAGTATATAAATTGTTATAATTTTGGTGTTACTCAATTTGTATAGAAGTGGTGTGAAAATATAAAAAAGGAGAAGGGTTGGTATATACCATTCGTAATAGTATATACCATATGGTTCATTATGGAAAAACCACCATCCGATCCCACTATAATAGCATAAAAACTGGAATAGGTTTTGAGGATGATTATTCTCTAATAATATATTAATTATTAAACATATAGAAATCAGTACCCACCAAGTTGGAATAATTCGTTTTAAGCGTTTTTTAATGAATTCGATATAACTACACCCTTTTGATAATGAAAAGCATAATCCAAATGCGCTTAACATTATGAATATATCAACTCCAAGATAGCCGTTTTTAAAAAGCAATCCAATCGGAGTATCATATAAAAAAGAATAGTGGACAGCGATAATCCACAATATTGCTAGTCCCATGAATAAAGATCGTCCTTCAGTTATGCAGTTTAAATCGATAAGTTTCATATAATGCGTATGTGTAAAATATATTTTAGATGCAAAATAATGCTAAATATTGCAAGATGTTTTAATTTAATAAATTAGTCTTTAATATTCAATTTTTTGATGAGCCAGTTCCATAGCTCAGCTGTTTGTTCGGGGTATAACCAATGTCCGATGTTTTCGCCAATGATGAGTTTCTTAGGAGCTGTTATCACATTGTAGGTAGCACGAGTGGTAGTGGGTGCACAAGTGAGGTCATTATACCCAAATATATAACAAACGGGAGCTTTCAGGCAACGAGCAAAGTTGGCAGTGTCATAGTAGCGTGCTGTGTTGAGTTTTTCGGGAGTGCGGTTTTCCACGTTCTTAAACACATGAGGCCATCCTCCGGCTTGATGATGAGTGTAGCCCTCAAGGTCGCAAAGTGCAGGGAAATAAGCGGCTGTTGCTTTTATCCGATTGTCAAGAGCCGATGTTACGATTGATAATGCTCCTCCTTGACTGCCTCCAAGAGTGCCTATATTGCCGTTGCATTGGGGTAGTGAAAGAAGGAAGTCAACGCCACGCACGCAACCAAGATACACGCGTCGGTAGTAATAGCTGTATCGGTTGTCGATGTTATAGGTGGGATAAGATGCAAGTGCACCTTTGTTAAGCTCTGAATAAACGTTCCCTGATAGATTGACGGGAATGCCATGTATCCCAAGTTCGAGGACAATTACTCCTTGTTGGGCATGAGCAATATCTCCGCCTTTTTCACCTACTCCGGCACCCGGGAAACGCAATATGGCAGGGTATTTACCCTCTTTTGTTGGCATTGTCAACATTCCATACATGCGAGTCCCATTGATGTTGCCGTAGGAAACATGGTAAACGTTAACCTTGTCGGTACAACGGTCGGGGAGCATTGTAATGATGGGTTTCAACTCTATTTTTCTTGCTGTCTCAACTTGTTTAGCCCAAAAAGAATCAAAATCGTTAGGCTTTTGTACAGTAGGGACTAATTGGTCGGTATTGTATCCTACAGTTGCAATAGAAGAATAGGTCTTGCAATCTTTGACTATTGAGGCTTTTACTCGCAAAAATCCAAATTTTTTCATTGTCCCAATGTTGATTGTTGTTTCATTATATCCCTTTAAAGAAACAGAGTCAGAGCGGTGGGCTGGCATGAGATCTTCGCTCACTTCCCATTTTATAATGCCTTCATTTATAGGCATACCGCAATCAAGAGCAATAATTTTAACCTTGGCATCTTCTCCTGACTTATATAGGGCGTCGGAGTGGTCGGGAACAAGAATTAATTGAACTTTAGAAGCGCGGGGTTGGGCTATCGCTCCAATTGTGCATAGAATTATAAACACAAAAATTGCTGATAAATGTTTCATGATACAAATAATGGTTATTTCTGAAACCCAAAAATAACCATTATTTACGATAAAATTATAATATATCCTGTTTTTTTAGTTGGCAATGAGGATATAGGCATTTAGATATGTGGCTAAAACGAGCCATATTATATAAGGGATAAATAGCCATGCAGAGAGTCGATTGACCGAATAGACATGTATGGTATATAGTATGACAAAAATATCTAATAACAGGATGTCAAAGAATCCAAGCATTGGACTTTGCATAGCAAAAAATAGGATACTCCACATGAAATTTAGAAATAGTTGTCCGATAAATAACCAAAGAGGGATAAAACGAACATAAGTGGGCTTGTGCCAAATAAGACCGATAGAAATACCCATAAAAAGGTAAATTATACCCCAAGCAATGGGGAATACATAATTAGGTGGTGTGATTGAGGGCTTTTCTAAAAATGGATACCATGATGTTAATGCATCAGATTGAAAGTATTGAGCAGTAAAACCTACTCCGAAACATATTGCAATGGCAATAATTATTGATAGAAATTTTTTCATAATAAGTGTGTTTTTTATTTAAAACACACACTACTCAAAATTTGTTCACAAAATATAAAAAACAGCCCTCATGCTCGTAAAAGAATGAGGGCTGTTTTGTACTCCGGAGCGGAATCGAACCGCTATCAAAGGTTTAGGAAACCTCTATTCTATCCGTTGAACTACCGGAGCTTAGATGTGTAAACAAAGTTACGCGTTATTTGCGAGATAGGCAAGTGAATCGAAATTGTACTCCTGAACGTGGGTCTTGTTTGATGTCGCTTTGTTCTGTTATTTCCCATTCGTTGCAGTTTATCTCAGGGAAAAATGTGTCGGCATCAGTTATTTCAGTGTCGATTTCTGTCAAGTATAGGCGAGAACACAATGGCAATGCCTGAC
>JAFXGB010000205.1 GCA_017520235.1 Muribaculaceae bacterium
ACGACCTGCATGAGCGAGCGGGTAGTCATTATGTATTGCATCTTCATGGAGAGTTGATGAAAGTGCGTTCAATGAAAGATGAGCGACGAGTATATACTTTGACTCCCGATAATCTTGAAACATCGACTGAAACAAGAGATGAATATGGCGATGCTGTGCGTCCTCACATTGTCTTTTTTCAGGAGGCTGTTCCTAACATCGAGCCAGCGATTGAACTTGTGAAAGAGGCTGATATATTTGTAGTTATAGGCACATCGCTCAACGTGTATCCTGCGGCGGGATTGTTGTATTATGTGCGTCCTGATGCTGAGGTTTATTACATTGACCCTAAGCCGGCGCCCACCCCAAATGTGAAGGTGAATGTGTTGCCCATGAAGGCGAGTGAAGGGGTTGCAGAGCTTAAGAAATTGCTTAAAAAATAGCCATAAAATTTACAGATGTAAACATTCGCTTACAGGGGGGAATGATAGTCTAAGTGCTGAAAAATCGGGCACTTGGGTGAATGTTAATAACTTTTTCTGATTTTTAGTGGAAAAAGTTTGTTTTCTTTTGTAAATAACAGATAATATTTTGCTATCTTTACAACCTAAATATAACAAAATTACCTCTGTTTGCTAATTGGCTATGAATCAAGAAGTTTATCATGTTCCAGCTTTGTTGCCTGAAACAATTTCAGGTTTGCAAATTAACCCCGATGGTATCTATGTAGATGCAACGTTTGGAGGAGGTGGTCATTCTCGTGCTATAGTGAGCGAATTATCGCCTAAAGGACATCTGTATTCTTTTGATCAAGACGAAGAGGCTGTAGCAAATGCATTTGACGATTCTCGATTTACGATTGTATATAGCAATTTCCGGTATTTGTCAAATTTCATGCGTTACTACGATGTTGAGGGGGTCGATGGAATATTGGCTGATTTGGGCGTTTCTTTTCATCATTTTGACGACAAGGAGAGAGGCTTTTCTTTCCGTTGGGAAGGCCGATTGGACATGCGCATGAATCAAAAAGCCTCAAAAGATGCTTCGTGGATTATCGAAAATTACACTGAGGAGCAATTGTCTGACTTGTTTTATCTCTATGGCGAGTTGAAAAATTCCCGACGATTAGCATCGGTAATTGTAAAGGCTCGCAGTCAATCTAAAATAGATACCGTAGAAAAATTGCTTGATATAGTAAAGCCCATGATAAATCCGCGACAAGAGAAAAAAGAGCTCGCGCAGATTTTTCAGGCATTGCGCATAGAGGTAAATGGCGAAATTGAAGTATTAAAAAGTTTTTTGGAGCAGTCGTTAAAGGTGTTGAAACCCGGAGGGCGATTGGCTGTGATAACTTATCATTCGCTCGAAGACCGATTGGTGAAAAATTTCATGCGCAGTGGAAATCTATCGGGTAATGTGGATAAAGATTTTTATGGTCGCAATCTATCTCCATTGAAGTTGATAACTTCTAAACCCATAGTTCCAAGTGATGAGGAGGTAGAGCGTAACCCTCGTTCTCGTAGTGCAAAATTGAGAATAGCAGAAATGATTTAAAAATGTGATTTGAAAAATCGATATGGCAAAAACTGAAAATACCGCAAAAAAGAAAAATGACTCATTGTTGCTTCGTACGTTGCATGGTCGTTTGATATCTACCGATTTTTTTGCTAAGCATTGGTTAAAGGTGCTTGTCGCCATTGTTATGATTTTGATTTATATCACAAATAAATATCAGTGTTTGACCAAGATGGAAACAATACGCGCCCTTGAGCAAGAACTCGAAATCGTAGAAACTGAACGAGTGAGAGTGAGGGGAGAATATATGAGTTTGATTCGTGAGTCTTCAATGCAAAATCTTGTTGACTCTCTCCGTCTTGGATTGCAGGTACAAGAACGCCCACCTTTTAAAATATCTTATACAAAATGAAAAAAGACAACAATCGACATCACATTCTATTTCGTTATGTACTTATTACGGCGGGGATTTTGTTGTTTGCCGCTTTGATCGTGATAAAAGCATTTGATACAACAATTTTATCGGCCGATAAGTGGAATGAAAAAGCAATGAAAGAATTATCTCGGGTTGAGATTATCAAGCCTGAGAGGGGGAATATATTGGCAAGCGATGGCAGTATATTGGCGACTAATTTGCAATTCTATACTGTGCGCATAGATTTTCGTAGCGAGCGATTTATGAAAGACCGTTATGTAATGGCATTGGACTCATTGTCTGACAGTCTTGCTCGTTACTTTCCTGTTAGGACAAAAGCCGGATGGAAGAAATATTTGCAAGAGCCATTAACACGCAAGAAATTGCCTCGTAGTTTCCGATTGTTGCGTAATATAAGTTATGCCGACTATATGAAATTGCGAACATTCCCATTTTTGAACATTCCAAATCGAAACAAAAATGGATTGCTAAAAGAATCAAAAATGCGCCGAAAATACCCCTATGGAGATATGGCGGCATTGAGTGTGGGAATTGTGAGTGAACGCCCCAACGGACAAATCAGAGGTGTGTCAGGGCTTGAAAAGGACTTGGATTCATTGCTTTATGGTAAGCCTGGTGTTACAAAGAAGATTCCATTGACAAAAAATCTTGTTAACTGGATTGATACTCCGGCAACTCCTGGGTATAATGTTCGCACAACAATTGATGTCAAGATGCAGGATATCGTTGAGCATGAGTTGAACAAAGTTCTTGAGCTGTGTAACGCAGAGTGGGGAACAGCTGTCTTGATGGAGGTATCAACAGGAGATATCAAGGCCATATCAAATCTTGAAAAAGATAAAAGAAGCGGAAGATATATTGAGGGGCAAAATCGTGCTGTGCTACGTTATGAGCCGGGCTCGGTGGTAAAAACGTTGTCAATGCTCATTGCGCTTGAGGATGGTATAGTGAGAGATACCAATCGTGTAATTCACACCGGTACAGCCTATGCCTATGCTGGAGGTCGTGCTATTACCGATGCGCATGGCGTGGGATCAATGAAGGTGAGTGAGGTGCTTGAGCGTTCATCAAATATTGGAATGACAAAAATCATCACAAGCAAGTATGACCAAAATCCGGGTGGATTTTATTCCCGTTTGAAAGAGATAGGATTTTTTGAGCCTATGCACACCGGTATTGCTGAAGAAATCAGACCTCGAATAGATAGTGTGCCAAGCAATAGGGGTGGTCGCATTGCATTGTCTCGCATGTGCTATGGCTATGCAACAGAGATACCTCCAATGTATATGCTTTCGATTTATAATGCCATTGCCAATGGTGGAAAATATGTGCGTCCACGATTGGTAAAAGGGCTTTATGGTAATGGGGTTGACACAATTTACCCAGTTTCTTATATTCGTGATCGCATCTGTAGCGAAGAAAATGCTGCAATTTTGCGCACGATGTTGAAAAAAGTTGTGTGGGGTAAGCATGGTACAGGGCGATTGTTGCGTAATAAATATGTCGAAATAGCCGGTAAGACGGGGACATGCTATATGGTGGATAGTATAACTCGCCGATATGATACAAGCAAAAAGCGTCTTGCGTTCTGTGGATTTTTCCCTGCCGATAATCCTCAATATTCATGTGTGGTACTCACTTGTAACCCGCGTCAACCTAAGGGAGCTGCAAGTACCAGCGGAACGGTATTGAAAAACATAGCATTGATGATGTATTCCCGCGGTATGCTGAATAATAGTTCAGATTATTATGCAGAAGCAAATCCTGGAACAGTCCCCACATTGTATGCATCCAAAGATGCTAAACGCAATGCTAAGATAAGAACTAATTTAGGAATTCCTAAAATCAAGCGTTTTGCCACTCCTGACTATGACACACTTGGAGTTCCCGATGTAGTGGGATTTGGCGCAAGAGATGCCATTGCCGTAATGGAAGCGAGAGGCTTGAATGTGAAACTTGATGGCTCAGGATATGTAATAGCACAAACACCAAGTGCAGGTGCAGATATTGAGTCGGGTGGTATGGTGAAGTTAACATTAATGGATCAGTAATCATTATGAAACAGTTGAAGCAACTTCTATCGTCCGTAATAGTTGAGGAGATAGTAGGGAATGAAAATATAGAAATTACAGCCGTTATCAGCGATTCGCGCAGAGCGATTCCAGGTTCTCTTTTTGTGGCAGTGAGAGGAGTAAATGTCGATGGACATTCATTTATCCCATCATTGCATGAAAAAGGGGTTGTTACAGTTGTTTGCGAAGAGTTACCCATGTTTTTGGAACCTACAGTTACCTATGTGAGAGTAGCAAATACATCTGTTGCATTGGGCTTTATCGCGTCGGAATGGTGGGATAATCCATCGCAAAAGTTAAAACTTGTGGGTGTAACAGGAACAAACGGTAAAACAACTACTGCAACACTCATTTATGAGATGGCGCGATTGATGGGTTATAAGGCCGGTTTGCTTTCAACGGTGTGCAACTATATTGATACTGAGGCAGTCCCTGCTACACAAACAACCCCCGATCCATTAACTATAAATGAATTGTTGCATCGCATGGTGGAATGTGGTTGTAGTTATGCTGCGATGGAAGTTAGTTCTCATGCCGCACATCAGCATCGCATTGCCGGATTGCAATTTGCAGGAGGAGTATTCTCTAATCTTACACGAGATCATCTTGATTACCACAAAACATTTGATGCTTATCTTGCCGCAAAGAAATCGTTCTTTGATTTATTGCCATCAAAAGCATTTGCATTGACCAATATTGATGACAAGGTGGGAGAAGTGATGTTACAAAATACATCAGCACAAAGGAAAACATATTCATTGCGCACTCGTGCCGATTTTATGGGACGCATAGTTGAAAGTCGTCTTGATGGAACATTGATGTCGTTTAATGCCAATGAAGTTGAGGTGTTATTTACAGGTAGATTTAATGCCTATAATCTACTGTCGGTTTATGCAACCTCAATATTATTAGGTTGGGAAAAAGAACGAGTGCTTGTTAATATGAGCCGATTGGTACCTGTTGCCGGGCGTTTTCAAGCGTTTTATGCCCCAAAAGGATATGCGGCAATTGTTGACTATGCTCACACTCCCGATGCAGTAATAAATGTGCTTAACACAATAAGAGAGGTTATAGGAGCAAATGGTAAAATCATCACAGTCGTGGGAGCCGGCGGTAATAGAGACAAGGGAAAACGCCCTATTATGGCAAAAGAAGCCGCCATGCGCAGTGATAAATTGATATTGACTTCAGATAATCCTCGCGATGAGGAGCCTACCGATATATTACATGATATGGAAGCCGGTCTTGATGATGATGCTCGCAAGAGAACATTGAGCATCGTTGATCGTCGAGAGGCTATACGCACAGCGACAATGATTGCACAACAAGGAGATGTTATTCTCATTGCTGGAAAGGGACATGAAGATTATCAAGAAATAAAAGGAGTTAAACATCATTTTGATGATAGAGAAGTGGTGCAAGAGATTTTTAAAATGGAATGTTAATTTGAGAAATATATAACGAAAAGATGTTTTATTATTTAGCTGATTTATTAAGAGATTACAATATTCCCGGTGCCGGATTGATGGATTATATCACATTCCGTTCAGGCGCAGCATTAATGCTGTCTTTGTTTATCGCATTAGTAATTGGGCGACGCATAATCGATAGATTACAATTGATGCAGGTAGGTGAGATTGTGAGAGATCTTGGGCTTGAAGGACAAATGAGTAAAAAGGGGACACCGACAATGGGCGGGATTATAATCATCATCTCAATTCTCATTCCATGTCTGCTTGTTGGTAAATTGAGTAATATCTATATGATATTAATGCTTATTGCTACCCTTTGGCTCGGAACACTCGGATTTCTTGATGATTACATTAAAGTTGCGCGCAAGGATAAAGAGGGCTTGAAAGGGAAATTCAAGATTATTGGTCAAGTTGGTTTAGGACTTATTGTTGGCTTGACAATGTACCTTAGCCCTGATATTGTGATTAGAGAAAATCGAGAAGTGGAAAATGTGGTAAACCATGAAGTGGTAGTTACCTATGAAAAGGATAATGTGAAATCAACACAGACAACAATTCCATTTGTCAAAAACAATAACTTTGACTATGCTTCATTGACATCATGGATGGGTGATTATGCTCAAACCGGTGGGTGGATTTTATTCATTATCGTAACAATCTTAGTTGTTACAGCGACATCTAATGGAGCAAATCTCACCGATGGGCTTGATGGTCTTGCTACCGGGACATCGGCAATTATAGGTATTGCACTTGCCATTATGGCATATTTAGGTGGTAACATAATCTACTCGTCTTACTTGAATATCATGTATATTCCCGGCTCTGAAGAGTTGGTAGTATATATGGCTGCATTTATTGGAGCACTGATAGGATTTTTATGGTATAATGCTTTTCCGGCACAAGTTTTTATGGGCGATACCGGAAGTTTGACAATCGGCGGAATTATAGCAGTATTTGCGATATTAATCCACAAAGAATTATTGATACCTGTTTTGTGTGCTATCTTCTTTGTCGAAGATTTGTCAGTTATGGCGCAGGTAGGCTATTTTAAATACACAAAACGTCGCACCGGTGAGGGCAAACGCATTTTTAAGATGACGCCACTACATCATCATTTCCAAAAACCGGGAAATAGTGGTATCGATGCATTGATACAAAAGCCATTTAATCCTGTTCCGGAGTCAAAAATAGTGATACGCTTCTGGATTATTGGAATATTTTTAGCAGCTATAACATTTGTTACTTTAAAGATAAGATAACGACAATGAAAAGACTTGTTGTACTCGGAGGTGGGGAAAGTGGTGTGGGTGCCGCAATCCTTGGCAAAGTAAAAGGCATGGAAGTGTTTCTTTCTGATATGGGAAAGATTACACAACGATATAAAGATGCTCTGAATGAGGCTGGCATTGAGTGGGAAGAAGGAGTACACACCGAATCTCGTATTCTTGGGGCCGATGAGGTGGTGAAAAGTCCTGGAATTCCTCCAACAGCGCCCATTATGCAACGCATTGCGTCAAAGAACATTCCTGTAATTTCAGAGATTGAGTTTGCAGGTCGTTACACCGATGCCAAGATGGTGTGTATTACAGGTAGTAATGGTAAAACAACAACAACATTGTTGACCTATCACATCTTGAAAAATGCAGGAATAAATGTAGGGTTGGCTGGAAATGTTGGCAAAAGTCTTGCGTGGCAAGTTGCTTATGACCAACATGATGTATATGTTATTGAATTGAGTAGTTTCCAACTTGAAAACATGTATGATTTTAAGGCCAATGTAGCAGTAATGTTGAACATAACACCTGATCACCTTGACCGATATGACTATGAGATGCAGAATTATGTAAATGCAAAATTCCGCATTATCCGCAATCAAACAGCTCAAGATGCATTCATTTTCTGGCAAGATGACCCTGTTATTCAAGCACAAATGCGTCAGCTCAAAATTGAGGCAAGCCTTTTCCCATTTGCCGAAATGGAAGAAGAGGGTTCAAAAGCTTATATCGATGCTGAGCATGATTTGGTAATTAATACTCCCGGTACATCAATTAAGATGCCTCGTGCCGATTTATCTCTTAATGGATTACATAATCTATATAATTCGATGGCAGCCGGACTTTCTGCTTGTTTGCTTGACATTGATAAGGAAGATATACGTCGTGCGCTTTCTGATTTTGAAGGGGTGGAACATAGATTGGAATATGTTGCAACAGTTAATGGTGTCCGTTATATAAATGATTCTAAAGCGACAAACGTAAATTCATGCTGGTATGCATTGGAAAGCATGCCTAAAAATACTATATTAATTCTTGGCGGCAAGGACAAAGGAAATGACTATACCGAAATAGAGCCATTAGTTCTTAAAAAGGTAAAAGCTATTGTGTGTATGGGGAAAGATAATGAGAAATTAATGAAATTTTTTGAAGGAAAAGTTTCTGAACTTAGAGATACTCATTCACTCGATGACGCTGTGAAAGCATGTGCTGAAATTGCTGTTGATGGCGATACTGTATTATTGTCTCCATGTTGTGCAAGTTTTGATTTGTTCAAAAGTTATGAGGATCGAGGAGAACAATTTAAAGCGGCAGTAAAAGCAATGTTGAATAAGTAATAACCTCATCATTAATCTACTATGCAAGATAACGAATTTATAACATCTGCATCTAATAAGGAAGGAAATCAGCCGATAGATGTAAAATCTGAAAAGAAACCCAAATTGAAGGCTGATAAGCACATTTGGGGTATTTTCATTGCGTTGTGCATTATTTCTATTATAGAATTGTATAGTGCTTCTTCTCGTGAGGTTGCATCGTCGACAATGGGAGTATATGGTCCCATTGTGAGACATTGTGCAATGTTATTTGCCGGTGTAATAATAATTCTTACATTACAGCGCATTCATTTTAAGTGGTTTATACCGTTAATTCCGTTGTTTGCGGTTGTGAGTGTTATAATGATGGTGTATGTAATGTTTTTTGGGGATATTATTAATGGTGCACGTCGTAGTTTCAGCCTATTCGGAGTAATGATACAGCCGGCCGAATTTTTAAAATTGTCGGCAGCAATGGTGATTGCTCTTGTGATGTCTCGTATGCAAATGCCCCGAGGAGTGAAAACCAAAGGGGTTGTAATATGTGCTGTAACAGTTATTATATTTGGTGGACTGTTATTTAATCAAG